>CAUWJA010000111.1:0-5475 GCA_963558905.1 uncultured Eggerthellaceae bacterium | reverse complement strand
GCATCGTCAAGTCCGCTGCCGGTTCCGCCACGTATTTGGCCGGCTATACCGATGAGCTTTACCAGTACTACCTCAACTTCGCCAAGGACGGCGTCGAGATGATCTGGGTAGAAGGCGAAGCCTTCGTCATGCCTGCCGACGGTTCCGCCGTGCCCGCCGAGACGGTCGACTTCTTCAAGCGCCCGACCGAGGAATGCGCCACCTACGGCAGCCATCTGGGCTTCCAGTGGGCCCCCTTCGGGCTGCCCATCGCAGAGGAAACCATGCCCGTCGAGATGATCAAGGGCATCGAGGCTTCCGGTGCTGCGCTTGCCTCCCAGCTCAAGGCCATGGGCTTCGTCGGCGTTGAGATCAACGCCGCCGGCTTCAACCAGGGTCATCAGTTCCTGTCCCGTTTCTACAACACGCGTACCGACGAGTACGGCGCTGCGACCCCCGAGAACCGCGCCCGTTTCGTATCCGAGTGCATCCAGGCCATCAAGGATGCCTGCGGCAAGGACTTCATCGTCCAGGTGCTCATGGAGCCCATGGAGGAAAACGACAACCTCACCAACGACTGCAGCCTGATGACGCTGGACAACCAGGTCACCGCTCCGCACAATTCCGCCACCACCATGGAAGAGGGCATCGCCATGGCCCAGGCTATGGAGGCTGCCGGCGCTGACTCCTTCCATCTGCGCCTTGGCCCTCTGGGCAACCATCCCTGCCAATTCGGCAACGATCTGTACTTCATCCTCAATGGCGTTGAAGGCGCCAACGGCTACGGCCGCCAGTGGGACTTCAAGCGCCATTGGCAGGGCAAGCTGATCGCCAACCACTCCGGCGCCGGCATGCTCATGGACGTTGTCGCCGCATTCAAGGAGAAGGTCTCCGTACCCGTGGGTTGCGTCACCTACATGGATCCGGCCCATGCTCCCGACTTCTTCGACCAGGCCATCGAGGATGGCAAGATCGACTTCATGATGATGACCCGTCCCCTGACCGTTGATTCCCAGTACGTCACCAAGCTGCGTGAGGGCCGCATCGACGAGATCGCACCGTGCACGCGCTGCCTGCACTGCCATATCGGCTCCAATGAGATGAACCGTGCATCCGGTTACTGCCGCGTGAACGCTCTGACCCAGCGCGTCATGACCGAGAACGGTCCTGCCACCTACGAACTGCCTGCTGCGGAAACTGCCAAGAAGGTCATGGTCGTGGGCGCCGGTCCTGCCGGCATGGAGGCTGCGCATGTCGCTGCCAAGCGCGGACACCAGGTCACGCTGTTCGAGAAGTCCGGCACCACGGGCGGTCTGCTCTCCTTCGCCAGCCTGGTGAAGGGCCCGCATGAGAACCTGGATGACTTGTCCGCCTACCTGCTCAAGCAGTGCGAGCTTTCGGGCGTCACGGTGAAGACCGGCACCGAGGTGACCGCCGACACCATCAAGTCCGAGGCTCCCGACGCCCTGGTCGTGGCCGTGGGCGGCGTGCGTCCCGACCTGTCTGTGGAAGGTGCGACCGTGGTCAAGCTGGCCGATTTCATGATGGCCGAGATGGGTGACAACGTTGTCGTATACGGCTCTTCCGCCCAGGCGTTCGACGCCGCGCTGTGGCTGACCGTCCATGGCCACAAGGTCACCATCGTGACCCCGAACGGCAATGCCGCGCTCGATGAGCAGCAGTCCCAGCATGCGCACCGTGCCATGACCACCACCCTGTACGCCATGGGTGTGAAGGTCTACACCGACTCCGAGATCAAGTCCTGTGCCGACGGCAAGCTGACCGTGCACTCCAACCTCATGGGCGTGGATGCGGTAGTCGATTGCGATGCAATCGTGGATGCCGGCGATGTGCAGCCCAACACGGCGCTTGCCGAGGGCAGCGGCGTGGCCGAGGTCTACACCATCGGCGATGCAGCGGCTCCGTTCAACATCGCAATGGCCATCCGTTCCGGCAACGACTGCGGCCGCGCTCTGTAAGCTTCGGATTCCGCGTCGCGCCGGGGATTTCGCGCCGCATGGGCCCTCGTGTTGCCGTGCGGCGCCGGTCCGGCTTCGGAGCATCCCTCAATAACCTCGAGCCCCGCCCGCCTTCCCCCTCCTCTCTCCGGGTGGGCTGGGGCGCCTCTCCTGTGAAACGGAGCCGATTCCCCTTCGGCTCCTTTTTCTTTTCCAGCGTCCTGCGTCGCCTCGCAACCTCGGGAGCCGCCACCCTGTGCTGCGTGCTGGCCGCCGCACTCGTGGCGAAGCAGATTAACGTGTCCATTCTGCGGTACTCTGCCTACGGCCGTATGGTGTATTGTGGCCGCAATGCGTCGGAATGAAGCGCTGTCGGCGTTTCGGTACGGTCCGCGGGCTGCCGCTTCGGGCGTGCGGGCAACGCACGGGAAGGGGAATAGCCATGGCGAAAGGGAAGGGCCTGTTCGGGTCTCTGCTCGGCGGGAAGAATCGAGGTTTTGGGCTGAATCCCGGCGCCGGTGCAGCGGCGGACCTTGCGATGCCCAGGGAATATCAGCGTCTCCGGTCCGATGCGGGCGATCCGCCCGGTTCGGTCTGCTACGCTGCCCAGTCGGAATCGGCGGCGGCGTTCGTCATGGTGCAGGATATCCCTGCGGCTGAAGCCATGCCGTTCGACAGCACGGCGCCCGTCATCGCCGGGATCCACGGGTCGCTCGGCCCTGACCAGGGACTCATCGAGGTCGAATGCGGCATGTGCGCATCCGGCGTACGCTGGATGCAGTCCATCGTGAAAAGCGCGATTCAGCCGCATGGCGTGCAATACTGCCTGACGCTGCATCTCGAGCGAGAAGGCGGCGCTGTTCAGGTCCAGGGCTTCTTCGACGAGATGGGCACTACGGGCATGCGCGATACCATCGTGTTCTCGCAGATGCGTTCAACGGGCCGGATTGCAAGCGATATGCAGGGCTGGATGCGCGATCCGTACGATCCCGACCGCACGAAGGGCCTGCGGATGAACCTCTCCGAGTTGCGGGAATACGACGCGGCGTTTCCCGGTCATCCGCTGAGCATGGCCCGTGCGTTGGTCGGATTTCTGACGCGTTAGTCGGTTTCGGCGGAAGTCTCCGTGCCGGCCATCGCGGCAAGGGCCGCCTCCGCCTCGGCCTTCAGCGCGGCGCGGCGCTTGCGGGTGACCTTGTCGGCCCCTACGCCCTCGATCGCGCCGTCGAAAGCGTACAGCCAGCGGATGGCGAAAGAGTCGTCCGCCGCCTTGACGCGGACCCATGCCTGGACCGCGCCAGCCTCCCTGAGCTGGGATGGCGTTTCGATGCCGATGAGCGCAAGCTTGGCCACTGCGGTTTTGCCGATGCCTTTGAGCGAGATGAGAGAAGGCTCTTCGCCGGTGTCGGCCGTTGCATGTTCGGCCTCATACCCGGTTTCTTGTTCGGTCTCGACGGAAGCTTCCTGGTCGGCGGCGGGTTCGGCCGCGGCGGGTTCGGGCTGCGTCTCGGACTCCTTGGCCTGTTCGGCGGGCTCGGGTGCGGCGACGTTTTCGTCTGCAGCCTTTGCCTCGGGACCCTCTTCGGCTTCGGGTGCTGCAGGCGCTTCGGACTCGGTCGGTGCGGCGTTGGTTTTCGAACTGCGGCGCGACCTGCGGGAGCGCGGTTTGCGCGGCTTGGCGGCGGGGGCGGAATCGGCCTCGGTCGCGGCATCGCCCTGCGCCGCGCCGGTTTCGGCCTCGGTCGCGGGGGCGTCTGCGGCATCGGCGCCGGCGGCATCTTCGTCTTCGCCGGCCGCCCCTTCCGCATCGTCCGCGTCATCATCGTCGAGCCTGGTCACGTGGTAGGTGCAGCGTTCGACCTGGGGCAGCTCTCCGTCGCAGCCCGCGAACACGGCGGCAAGACGCTCGGTCAGGGCTGCGGCGTTGCCGGCTCCGTACACGCGGGCCAGTGCGGCGCGCACCTCGTCCACGGTCTCGGCGGCCTTGAGCGCCTCCATGCCGTTGACGATGCTGCGCGCGATGCCGGTTTCGATGCTCTTCACGTGCGCCATCTCGAAATCCTCGCCGGTCACGGCGCGCTGCAGGTAATGGATTGCGGGCGAGAAACCGTTGTCTTCGCTCACGATGTAGGCAGTACGGCATGTTCCCTTCGCCACGCGCATTGCAAACTCGGCGATGAGCTGCACATCCATGGAATTCTTCACGCCGGCGTCCACGCATTTGATCCATTCCAGCTTGGCGGGCGTGGTTTCAAGCTTGCTGCGAAGGTTTTTCGGGAAGGCATCGCGGTGGAAGATGACCACGGCATCCGATGAAGTCAGAAGCTCCATGCCCTCGAAAAGCTTCCAGATGTTATTCTCGCTGTCTATGAAGAAGGTGCGCGCGGGCATGGCGGTTTGCCCGGTGTTTTTTCCGCGTCTCATGATGTCTCCTATCGGGGTGATCCTGCGCGGCTGTCCTGAGCCTGGCGCATCCCCTTCATTATGCGCTTTCTTTCGCTCCAATGGGCAGAATGCATGACGATTACGGAAATGCGGGCTCACGCATTCGCCTGCGCTGCACGTGCGGGCCGCCGTTGGGCTATGATTGTCCTGGGTTCGGTGCCTGCGGGTTCGTTGTTCTGCCGCATCGCCGCTCCCGCGGGTCCGCCGAATCCGGCGGCCCATCGGACTCCATCGACCTTGCCGTATAGGAGGCATACATGATCGAACTCAACGACGATGCGATTTTCTACTCGTTCGCCCGTGATTTGCAGCCGGTGCTGACGGTCGCTTCGGGCGAGACGGTGCGTATCCGCACGCAGGACTGCTTCGGCAATCAGATCCAGCGCCCCGAAGACGAGCTGGATTCCATTGACTGGGACCGCATCAATCCTGCTACGGGTCCGGTGTTCGTGGAGGGTGCCGTTGCCGGCGGTTCGCTCAAAGTCAAGATCGAGGACATCGAGCTCGATGCCCGGATCGCCTGCTGCACGGGCGAAGATGAGGGTGTGTGCGGCGATATGTTCGGCGCTTGGAGCACGCGCGTGCTTCCCATCGAGGATGGCGCGGTCCGCTGGAACGACAAGCTTTCCATTCCGGTCGCTCCCATGATCGGCGTCATCGGCGTGGCCCCTGCCGGCGAGCCGGTGAACTGCGGAACCCCTGGTGCACACGGCGGCAACATGGACAATACCGCCATAGCTCCCGGCGCCACCTTGTATTTTCCCGTTGCCGTGGACGGAGCGCTGTTCGGTTGCGGCGACATGCATGCGGTTATGGGTGACGGCGAGATCAGCGTCTCCGGTGCCGAGGTCGCAGGTTTCGCGACCGTGACCTTGACGGCTCTTCCTGAGCTGGCCCTGAACACTCCGCTCATCGAGAATGAAACCCATTGGGGCGTGATCATGTCCGCCGACTCGCACGATGCCGCCGCCGACGGTGCCGTGCATGAGATGGTGCGCATCGTGGCCGAACGCACGGGCGCAGCGGAAGACGAGCTCGTGATGCTGTTCTCACTTGTGGGCGATGTGCAGGTATGCCAGATGGTCGATCCGCA
>CAUWJA010000110.1:0-5505 GCA_963558905.1 uncultured Eggerthellaceae bacterium | reverse complement strand
AAGCCTCAGCGCACGGGATGCGCACGGTCTTCTTCTCGCCGAGAGCCATGTCTTTGACAGCTTTGTCGAATCCGGGGATCATCTGACCCGCCATGCAGGTGAACTCGATGGGCTCGCCGCGATCGTAGCTGCAATCGAACTGCGTTCCGTCGTCAAGCGTACCGCGATAGTGGGCCTTGACCTTCTTGCCTTCGTTGGACATATCGTTCCTCAGTATCTTTCTGCCGCTTCGTCCGCAGCGGCGGCGGTTTCGATTCGGTTAGATGCCGGGCTGCTGGGGTGCGGCAGCGGGCTGCGCAGGGACCGCGGGCTGCTGGGGTGCGGCAGCGGGCTGCGCGGGGACCGCGGGCTGCTGGGGTGCGGCAGCCGCAACGGAATCAGACGCAGCAACGGGGGCAGCAGCGGGCGCTTCGAGCTTCGCGCCGCAGTTGCTGCAGAACGCAGCGCCCACGGCCACATCGGCTCCGCACTGGAGGCAGGCCGCCGCAGCAGGCTGCGAAACAGTCGCATACCCTGCAGGCATCGGCGCGCCCGTCGCCTGGGAAACCGCCTGCGCAGCCGATTGGGCCGCGGCGGCCTGTGCTGCGGCGCGCTGCTGGGCGGCAGCTTCCGCGGCGGCGCGCTGCTGGGCGGCAGCTTCCTCCTGGGCTTTGCGCTCAGCCGCTGCGCGCTCGACCTCGGCGATCTGGTTTTCAATCCCGGTAATCTCGCCGTCAACGGCAGCGATGTCGGAGAACAGCTCTTCGCGCCCCTCGACGAACTCGGGCTTGTCGGCGATCAGGGGATACACCTGACGGCCCAACTCGCCCATCATGCGATCGCGCCTGTTGCGGGCATCGGCGAGATCGGTCTTGAGCTTCAGCGTCTTCGCACCATCCTCGACACGGGATGCGCCTTTGCTGAACGCAACGGAAATGTCGTCAAGAAATCCCATGGGATTCCTCCCTTCTTTGATCCGGGCCCGACGGCACCGGACGATTCAGGCTGAACAGCCCTTTACTTATCCGAGCTTCTTCGCAAGGACCTGGTTGATGAGCTTCGGATTGCCCTGGCCGCGCATCTCCTTCATGCACTGGCCCACGAAGAATCCGATCAGTTTCGCATTGCCCTCGCGATAGCGTGCCACCTCATCGGGATTGGCCGCAAGCACGGCATCGATGACAGCTTCGATGGCGCCGGTATCGGACACCTGCTTCATGCCGCGCTCTTCGACGATGGCGGCGGGGTCTTTGCCTTCATCCAGGATGGCGGCGAAGACCTCTTTGCCCTGCTTGGACGAGATGGCATCGGATGATGTCAGCTTCACCAGCTCGACGGCGCGTACGGGCGTAAGCGGGCTGGCTGCCAGATCGAAGTCCACATCGGCATTCATGCGGGCCGTCACGTCGTTGATGAGCAGATTCGCCAACGGCTTGGCCAAACCGGCATCCGCAACCTTCATGCACTCCTCGAAGAACTCAGTCACAGCCGGCTCATCCACCAGATGGCGGGCATCATAGGCCGACAATCCGAAAGCCTCCTGGAAGCGCGCCTGCTTCTGATCGGGCAATTCGGGCAGCTTGGCGCGCACGGCCTCGATGAACTCGTCGCTCAGGTCGTACGGAGCCAGATCGGGCTCAGGGAACAGACGGTAGTCATCGGCGGTTTCCTTCACACGCATGACGATGGTGCGCTTCGCCGAAGGGTCCCAGTGACGGGTTTCCTGGTAGATGGTGCCGCCATCTTCAAGGACCTCCGCCTGACGGCAGATCTCATAGGCCAGGCCGTCATGCAGGTTCTTGAAGCTGTTCATGTTCTTAAGCTCGGTTTTGGTGCCGAATTCGGTGGCTCCGCGGCGGCGCAGGCTGATATTGCCGTCGCAGCGCAGCGAGCCCTCTTCCATCGAGCAGTCCGAAATGCCGATGGCCAGATAGATCTGGCGCAGCTTCTGCATGAACAGACGCGCCTCTTCCGGCGTGCGCAGGTCAGGCTCGGTCACCAACTCGATGAGGGGCGTGCCGGCGCGGTTGTAATCAACCAGCGAATGCGTGGCGCCGGCGATGCGGCCTTCCCCGCCGCCGATATGCACCATCTTGCCGGCGTCTTCCTCCATATGGATGCGGGTGATGCCCACATGCGCCATGTACCCGTCATCGGTCACAGTAACGTTTCCGCACGTTTCACCCGCCGGCAAGCCCGCGATGTCAACGCGCTCCTTCGCCCCCGGACCATCCACCTGCAGATCCAGATGGCCGCGCATGCAGAATGCAACAGGTCCTTGGGTGGTCTGGAAGTTCTTCGCCATATCGGGATACATGTAGTTCTTGCGATAGAACATGCTGTGCTTCTCGATGTCGCAGTTCGTAGCCAGACCGGCCAGCACGATGCCTTCGATGGCCTGGCGGTTGGGCACGGGAAGGGCGCCCGGCAGACCGAGGCACACCGGGCAGGTATGGGTATTGGGCTCCGCGCCGAACTCCAACTTGCAGCCGCAGAACATCTTCGTCTTAAGCGCGGTCAGTTCGCAATGAACCTCGAGGCCTATGACCGCCTCCCAGTCCTGCAGGACTTCTTCAAGCTTCTTCATGCTATTCACCAGCCTTCTTACCGGCCGCAAACGCAGGCGCAACGGGAGCGACGCCGTACACGCGCTCCAATGCGGCAGCAGCGCGGAACATGTTCTCATCTTTGAACTGGGGGCAAACCAGCTGCACGCCGACCGGAAGGCCGGAATCGGCGCCCAGGCCGACAGGCACGCTCATGCCGCCATTGCCGGCAATGTTGATGGACACCGTGAAGATATCGGAAAGGTGCATCTCCACAGGATCGCCGATCTCACCGAACTTGAACGAAGTGCGGGGGCTGGTGGGCATGAGGATGACATCGCACTTCTCATAGGCGCGCGCATAGTCTTCGACGATGAGGGTGCGCACCTGCTGGGCGGAATGGTAGTATTTTTCGTAAACGCCGCTTGAAAGCAGATAGCTGCCCAAAAGCATACGGCGGCGGGCCTCCAAGCCGAAGCCCTTGCCGCGGCTGGCGCTGTACTGGCTGCCGAGGTCTTTGTGGCCGGGATCGCAATAGCCGTAGCGCACCGAATCGAAACGGGCCAGATTGGAGAACGCCTCACAGGGACCCAGCACGTAATATGCGCTGATGGCGGCGGAAGCGTGGGGCAGATCGATCTCCACGATCTGCGCGCCCAGGCGTTCAAGCTCGGACTCCGCCTCAAGCACCTTCGCCTTGACCTCTGCGGTCAGACCGGGAGCGTCCATGAATGCGGGCACGACGCCGATGCGCATCCCCTCCACTCCCATAGGCAGCACATCATGGTAGTCATGGGCATGGTCGACCGAGGAGCAATCGCGCTCATCGCGGCCCACCAGCGCATCCATGGCGAAAGCGGCGTCCTCGACGCTTCGCGCGAAGGGGCCTACCTGATCGAGCGAGCTGCCGAAGGCGACGACGCCGTACCGGGAGACCATGCCGTACGTGGGCTTCACGCCCACGACGCCGCAGAACGCTGCAGGTTGGCGGATGGAGCCGCCGGTGTCGCTGCCCAAGGTGACGCACGCAAGGCCCGCCGCAACCGCAGCAGCGGATCCGCCCGAAGAGCCGCCTGGCACGCGCTCAAGATCCCATGGGTTGCGGGTGGGGCCGAAAGCGGACGTCTCCGTGGACGACCCGAAAGCGAATTCATCCATGTTCAGCTTGCCCAGGGGAATGGCCCCGGAATCGAGGACCTTCTGCACGCATGTCGCGGTGTACGGAGAAACGTAGTTTTCCAGCATGCGGGAAGAGCATGTGGTGTGCGTGCCTTCCATGTTCATGTTGTCCTTGAATGCCACAGGAATGCCGGCAAGAGGACCCATCTGGGAAAACGTTCCGGCAGCCAAGGCGGCGTCAACCGCGTCGGCCGCAGCAAAGGCGCGCTCCTGCGTCAATTCCAGATAGGCATGCACAGCGGCATCGGCGGCCGCGATGTGGTCGAAATTCGCCTGCGTGAGCTCCCGTGCGGAGAAATCCCCCGCCATGAGGCCTTCGCGGATCTGTCGGATTCCCATATCGGTGGTGTAAGCCATCATTGATCGCCTCCGCCCAGAATAGCGGGGATGAGGAAGCAGCCATCCTGCTGGCGAGGAGCATTGGCCAGCGCCCGCTCCTGCGAAAACGAGGGCTGCACCTCATCTTCGCGCATGACATTGGTCAAGCCTTCGATCGGATGGAAAGTGGGCTCGACGTCGCTGAGGTCGTACTCCAAAATGGGCTGCAGATTCTCGATGATGCTGTTCAGGTCCGCGGTGATACCGGGCAGCTCATCGTCGGCAAGCCCGATATGCGCATAGGCCGCAAGGGCGCGCACATCACGTTCGCTGAGATGCTGGGTCATCCGACTCCTCCATGTCCTTCGTGCGTTTCAAAGCAGCGGCGCGGGCGGGCGAAACCTAGCAGAGGCGGCAGGCCGCGACGGAGGCTGCTGATTGCATAACTTGCTCATGATACCAAACGGCGCCGCTGCGTTACCGCAGACGACGCCGATGAACAGACGGGAAACAGATTGGACGGCCATGCGCAGACCGCCCCTCGAACCACCATCCTGTTACACGTTGAATTTGAAGTGCATGACATCGCCATCCTGCACGACGTATTCCTTACCCTCTTGGCGCAGTTTGCCGGCATCGCGGCAACCCTTTTCACCGCCGAGCGCCACGTAGTCTTCGAAGCTGGCGGTTTCCGCCTTGATGAAACCGCGCTCGAAATCGGAATGGATCACACCGGCCGCCTGAGGCGCCTTCGCTCCCACGGGAATGGTCCATGCACGCGTCTCGATCTCCCCGCTGGTGAAGTAGCTCTGCAAGCCGAGCAGCTTGTAGGCTTCGCGGATCAAGCGGGCCAGGCCGCCTTCTTCAAGACCGAGCTCCTCCAAGAACATGGCGGCCTCGTCAGGCTCGAGCTCGGCCAGGTCGGCTTCGGTCTTCGCACAGATGGGAACGGGGATCTGCCCGTCGATTTCCGGCAATTCCGCCTTCAGCTGGCTTTCGTCGACGTTGGCGATGTAGAGCATGGGCTTGCAGGTGAGCAGGCACAGGTCCTTGATGGCCGCCATCTCGTCATCGGACAGACCCAGGGTGCGCACGCGATGGCCCTCATTGAGGCCGGCCAGCGCCTTTTTCGCGATTTCGAACTTGAGCACGCCGGCCTTGTCGCGCTTCGCTTCCTTCTCAAGACGGGGAAGCGCTTTGTCTATGGTGGCGATGTCGGCCAGAATCAGCTCGGTCTTGATGGTTTCGACATCGCTTTGGGGATCGACTTTGCGGGACACGTGCTCCACGTTGGGATCGCTGAAGAAACGCACCACTTCGCAGATGGCGTCGGTCTCGCGGATGTTCGCCAGAAACTTGTTGCCCAGACCCTCGCCCTGGCTGGCACCGGCAACCAGGCCTGCGATGTCGACGAACTCAACCGTCGCGGGAACGATTTTGGAGGGATGGTCGATCTTCGAGAGCGCCTCGAGACGCTCATCAG
>CAUWJA010000109.1:0-5560 GCA_963558905.1 uncultured Eggerthellaceae bacterium | reverse complement strand
GCTTGATGATAGCGGCGGCGGTAGTGCGGAATGCGGCTTTGCGGGCAGGGTCCATGGCGAGTCCTTTCTCAGAGGGCGAAAACGGCGCGGTCACAAATCAAGCAGAGCGAGTTTGGAGCGCACCTGCTCGGCCGTAGCCTGCAGATGCCCGAGCTCCTCTGCGTTCAAATCGAGCTCGATGACCTCTTCGACGCCCCGGGCGCCCAGGATCACAGGCACGTTCATGCACATGTCATGCACACCGTACTCTCCGGTGAGATATGTGCACGCCGTCGTTTCGACATGGAGGTCGCGGACGACGGCTTCCGCCATATGCAGGATCCCGGTTGCAGGACCGTAGAACGCCGAACCGGTCTTGAGCAGGTTGATGACTTCCAATCCGCTCTCGGTGGCCCGTCGGCACACTTCTTCGATGTCGGCGGGTTCCATCACGGAAGAAAGGGCTTTGCCGTCGACCGTTGAAAGGCGCGGCAGGCACAGCATCCCCTGGCCATGGTTGCCTATCACCCATGCCTCGACGCGCGAGGGGTGGCATCCGAGCTTCTGGCAGATGGCATATTTCAGACGGGCGCAATCCAAACGGCCGCCCATCCCGATGACGCGGCGGGTCTCGACGCCCGAACGCTTGCACGCCAGAAACGTGAGGGCGTTGAGGGGATTGCTCACGCAGATGTAGACGGCATCCGGCGAAAGGGGAACGACCCGGCGCAGAACCGAGAGCATGATGCCGGAGTTGGTGACGAAAAGATCCTCGCGGTTCATTCCCGGACGACGGGCAAGGCCTGCCGTGATGACCACGACATCGGAGCCTGCGGTGGCCGCATAGTCGCTCGTCCCCGCCACGCTCATCCCCGAATTGACAACACTGCACATGTGCATCATGTCCAGGGCCTTGCCTGCCGCCATATCCCCGTCGATATCGACCATGACCACATCGGCCAGCTGGCGGATGAGAATGAGCTGCGCGGCCGTGGCTCCCACGTTGCCCGCGCCGACGATGGTTACCTTCGGCATGGTTCCTCCGGTTCTACTCTGCCTGGGATCCGGCATCGGGGCCGGTATCCGCCTTGGATGCCGGCTTGGACTTCGCCGGCGATTTCGCCTTGGCCGAAGAAGCGCCGCGGGAAGACGCCTTCCCCTTCGAAGAAGACGATGCGGCCTTGCCCTCTGCCTTCCCCTTTTTCGCTGCGGCCTTCTTCTCTTCGGCTTCCGCTTTGCCGGGGCAGTCGAAATTGGGGCACAGCGTCCATGGTCCGCGGGCGGTCTTCACCGTGACAAGCGGCGCGCCGCAATGCTCGCAGACTTTATCGGTGGCGATGAGCTCGCCGTACTGCGGCAGAGGATAGCTGGTGTTGCATTGCTCATGGTTCTCGCAGCGGATGAAGCGCTTGAGCGTGCGCGGATTCTTGGACGCGATGAGCTGCTTGTCCAAACCGGCCGCCGCGCAGGTCGGGCACTTGCCCACCACAACATCGGGCTCCTGGTTGGTCGGGCAGTTGGGATCGATGCACATCACCCGCGGCTTGCTGCGGAAAGCCGTCACTTTTATCTGCGGCATGCCGCACGTCGGGCACTTTTCTTCCTGCGACTCGATCTTGCCTTTGGGCAGAGGATAGGTGACGTCGCACTCCGGCCAGCCGGCGCATCCGATGAACATGGAGCGCGTCTTGCTGGAGGCCCTCAGCTGCAGATCGCGGCCGCACTTGGGGCATGGCCCGACATACGCGTCGGCCGCAACGGCATCGGAGAGCGCATCCTTGACCTCTTCGGAATGGGGCAGAAGCTCATTGAGGACGTCGTTGAGGATATCGCGTGAAAGGTCCACGACCTCTTTGCGGGTTTTGGCGCCGGATGCGATGCGGTCCATATCCTCTTCAAGCGTGGCCGTCATGTCCGGGCTGGTGATCTGCGGAGCAAAGCGGCCGAGCGCATCGCACACCGCGATGCCGAGCTGACTGGGTTCGATGGGATCGTTCTGGATGTATTTCACCGTATACAGGCGCTCGATGATCGAATGGCGCGTCGCCTTCGTGCCAAGGCCCAAGCGCTCCATCTCCTGGATGAGCTTGCCCTGGCTGTAGCGCGCCGGCGGTTCCGTCTGCTTCTTGGTGCACACGGCCCCCAGGAATGCCACAGCCTGACCCTCCTCCAGGGCGGGCAGCTGCTCATCGCGCTTGAGGCCGTAGGGATAGATGGCCCGGAAGCCGGGCTTGACCAGGACGTCGCCCTTCGCGGCGAAGCGCTCGCCGGACACCTCGACGGTGACTTTGGTGCCCTCCACCACAGCGGGCTGGGAGAGCGTGGCCAAAAAGCGCCGGGCGATCAGGTTGTAGAGCTTCCATTCGGGCGCGCCCAGCTTATCGGGGTCTGCGGCCGCCGTGGGATGGATGGGCGGATGGTCGGTGGTCTCCTTCTTGCCGCGTGTAGCCGTAAGCGGGCCGCCGGAGAGCAGCTCACGGCAGAACGGACGGTACACCGGCGCATCGGCGAGCTTTTTCACGGTGCCGACCAGGTCGAGCGACTCGGGATAGACCGTGTTGTCGACGCGGGGATAGCTGATGTAGCCGTCCATGTAGAGGCTTTCCGCCAACCGCATCGTACGTGCCGGAGACAGACCTTCGGCCGCTGCGGCGGCCATGAGGCTCGTGGTGTTGAAGGGCACGGGGGCGGCCACGGTGCGCTTCTTCTTCTCGACGGAGACCACGGTGCCGGACTGCGCACCTTCGACATGCGCCATGGCGGCGGAGGCAGCGGCCTCATCGGTGAACCGGGCCGTGGCGTGCGTGGCCTCGAATCGCAGGGGCGATTCGGCATCAGATGAGGAGGCGGTTTCAGCGGCGGCGTCGAAGCCGGCTTTGATGACCCAGTAATCTTCGGGCACAAACGCCATCCGCTCGCGCTCGCGGGCGACGATCAGCGCCAACGTGGGGGTCTGGACGCGGCCGGAGCTGCGCACGTTGCCGTACCCGGCGAACTTGACCACCGTAAGGTAACGCGTAAGCACGGCACCCCAGATCAGGTCGATCTCCTGACGGCTCTCACCGGCCTGCGCAAGATCCTGGTCCAATTCGACAAGGTTGGAAAACGCCGACTGGATTTCGTCTTTGGTGATGGCGGAATAGCGCGCACGGGATACCGGCGCGGTATCGTTGACCTCTTTGATGCAGCTCAGCGCATCGGAACCGATGAGCTCTCCCTCGCGATCGAAGTCGGTGGCGATGACGATGCTGTCGGCTTTCTTCGCCAGATTCTTCAAGCTGCGGATGATGTCCTTTTCCTTCGGCAGCTTCTCGATGGGTCCGTAGGCCAGATACGGCAGGGCATCCATCTTCCAGGCGCCGAGCTCCACGCCGTCGGCAGTGAACGGTTTACGTTTGGTCTTGAACGGGGGTTTCGGCAGAAACGACGGAATGTCGGCGGGCATGGCCTCGCCGGACGCCGTGACGGCCTGCCACCCCTTTGATTTCTTATATATGATGGAGGGAACGAAATCGGGCTCCAGGATATGTCCGCGCAGACCGATGGTCACCCATTCCTCCCCGCCCCGCATGAAGCGATAGACAGGGGTGGTATAGACCTTATCGGCCTTGGGTTTGGCATCGCCGAGCAGATCGGCGATTTTCTGGGCTGCGATGTTCTTCTCGGTGACAACGAGTTTCAAGGCGCGTTCTCCCTCAGATTCCGGATGATTGGCGGGCGCTTCGCCCGCAATGGATCATGGCGATAGGCGACGATGCGCCGACGCGGTTCGTAAGCATACACGATTTTGCCGTTCGGATGCGGAAATACACAGGGGCAGCGCGAGCGGATTCTACGAACGCGGCGGAAGCGGAAGGCTCTGGATGGCGGCAGCCATGAGCTCGGCCATCTCCTCGGGCGTCTCCTTCAGGCCGCCTTCGAGCCATTTGGAAAAGACGTTGAACAGCCCGCCGGAAATGAAGGGAAGCAGATAACGGCTGATCTGGGTGCAAGACATATCCCCGGCAATCTCGTCGATATGCTCGTCGAATGCACGGAGGAACAGCGAAGCCAAGCCTGCGCGATAGGTGACCAGGATGGGTTGGCGGTATGCGTTGAAATAGCGGAAAATGAGCAGGATGCCCTCGTACTCGAAC
The DNA here is from genome assembly GCA_963558905.1 of uncultured Eggerthellaceae bacterium. Taxonomy (GTDB): domain Bacteria; phylum Actinomycetota; class Coriobacteriia; order Coriobacteriales; family Eggerthellaceae; genus Slackia. The sequence continues at coordinate 1,445 of CAUWJA010000109.1, read as the reverse complement.
ACATCTATCCCCTGCTCACGAGCCTTGGTGCGGTATCCGTCGAACACCGACGCCGCGGCCGAGAGCAAGACATCTTCCTTCGAACTGAAATTGCGGTAATACGACGCCCGGGCGACACCGGCGCGCGTGACGATATCGGTCACCGTGATATCGGAATACGGTTTCGATGCCATGAGCCGCACGAGGGCCCGTGCGATGCGCGTGCGGGTGCGGGCGTTTGCTGAAATGCGCTTTCCTGCTCCTGAGTGCGACGTCGGCATGTCTCTCCCCTTTCAGAAACGGACATTTCGACCCGATTTGACTCACGCGGACGCATTGACGCGAACGGGTGTGTTGTTAGTATATCTGATACATTCTGTATCATGGATACATTTTGTATCCGACCATACAAGGAGCACCACCCATGATAATCGCCACAGACACCGCCTCCGACATCCTTTCCAGCGAAGCCGAAGCGATGGATGTCGCCATCGTCCCGCTTGAGATCAGCTTCGGAGATACGGTCTTCCGGCACAACACGCCCGAATCGCTCGATCTGTTCTACCGGATGCTGGCAGAGCGCGACGATTTCCCCACCACCAGCCAACCGAACCCCGGCGTGTTCCTCGAGCTCATCGACAAAGCGCGGCAAGCGAGCGAAGACCTGGTCATCATCACGATCTCCAGCGGTCTTTCCAGGACATTCAGCTGCGCATGCATGGCAGCCGAAATGAGCGGATACGCCGACCACGTGCATGTCGTCGATTCTCGTGCGGCCATCATGCCGGAGCGCATCCTGGTCGAAACCGCTGTGCGCATGCGCGATGAAGGATGCAGCGCCGCCGAAATCGAAAAGGCGCTCTGCAGCCTGAGAGAGCGGACGAAGGTGTTCGGAATGCCGCAATCGCTCACCTACCTCAAGCGCGGCGGGCGAATTCCTCCCGCAATGGCCGCTGTGGGAAACCTCCTATCCATCAAGCCCATCATCGCCGTGAAAGACGGCATTCTGGAAAGCGTAGCGAAAGCCAGAGGCCTCAAGGGCGCGAAAGCCGAATTGTGGAAAAGGCTCGATGGAGCCGACATCGACCCTTCCTCTCCCCTGTTTATGGGATATTCGGAGAACTCGACGCTCGTGGAGGCATTCCGCGACGAGACGATCGAACGCTTCGGGTGGCGCGATCGCCAAGTCCGCATGTACCGCATCAGCGGCGCGGTGGGGGCGCACCTCGGGCCCGGCTGCATTGCCGTGGGCTACGTCGAAGCGAAACGGAATTGATGGCGAACGCAGCCGACGTGGCGCAAAACACATGCAACGGCGCACGCACCGTTGAACGTTGCCGCAGGGCGCCGCACGCACCGTTGAACGTGTTTTTCGAGCCAACGGGGGTGCGGACTCTTAATTCAACACTTCTAGAATAGAGCGTTATCGCTGATAGATGCTATTCTTTCACCAGAATATTCTTAAG
>CAUWJA010000108.1:0-5583 GCA_963558905.1 uncultured Eggerthellaceae bacterium | reverse complement strand
ACGCATCGATGGCATCGATATTGCCGATATCCCGCTTGCGGATCTTCGGAGTGTCTTGTCCTATGTTCCTCAGAGGTCGTTTCTGTTCGAGCAATCTGTATCCGGGAACATTGCATTCGGCGATGCGTCGTTGTCCGATCGGGATATTGAACGGGCGGCGCGTATCGCTCAAGCGGATTCTTTCGTTCGGGATCTTTCCGAAGGCTACGGTACTCTCCTGACCGAGGGCGGCGGTTCTGTTTCCGGCGGGCAGCGGCAGCGGCTTGCAATCGCCCGCGCTTTGGCCCGTGATGCGCGCATCTACCTTTTTGACGATAGCTTTTCCGCTCTTGATTCGAAAACCGACGCAAGGTTGCGCGCAGCACTGAAGAAGGAATTGGCGGGCAAGACCGTGATCATCGTCGCGCAGCGCATCTCAACCATCATGGATGCTGACCGCATCGTTGTTCTCGACGAGGGCGGTGTCGTTGGATGCGGCAGCCATGACGAGCTCATGGACGCATGCTCTGTTTATCGCCAGATCGCCCTATCGCAGCTATCATTCGACGAATTGGGGACTTCGGCGGCAGACGTGCGCTGTGAGGCCGAGTCATTGCATAAAGGGGGTGTTAGCATTGCGCAGTAAGCCACCCCTGTCCCCGCATGGGCCCATGGGCCACGGACCGCATGCGCATCCTGGTAGCAAGCCGAAGAATTTGAAGGTTTCGATGGGCAAGGTGATCGGCCTTATTTCGGAGCATCCTTTCGCGATCGCTGCTGTTCTGTTGTTTGCTATCGGATCGACTGTGTTCAATATCATCGGACCAAAGATCCTCTCCGAGGCAACCACCATCCTTTTCGAGGGTGCTACAGAGAAAATCCAAGGAACTGGAACGATAGATTTCTCATCCATCGCGGTCATTCTGGTTGTCTCCGCGGCCGTATATGCCGCATCGGCGCTCTGTTCGTTCGTCCAGGGTTGGCTTATGACGGGCGTATCGCAGGAGATTTCCTATGATCTGCGGCGGCGTATTTCTGAGAAGATGGACCGGTTGCCGCTGGGGTATTTCGAGCGCCATCAGACGGGCGATCTTCTGTCGAGGATCACCAATGATGTTGATACCCTTGGTCAGGGATTGAGCCAGGGATTCGCGCAGATGGTGATAGGGTTTGTGACTCTCGTCGGTGTGTTCTCGATGATGGTCTATATCAACGTCTGGATGGCGCTCATTGCCCTGGCGATCATCCCTGTGTCTCTCCTTCTCACAGCCTGCGTTATGTCAAAGAGCCAAAAGCATTTCGTTGCGCAGCAGGCGAATCTGGGTGCCGTCAATTCTTGCATTGAGGAATCATTTTCGGGGTATGACGTCATAGTTGCTTTCGGTCAGGAGGATCGGGCTGTGCGATCGTTTTCCTCTGCCATCGAGCATCTCTATCAGTCGGGGTGGAAATCTCAGTTCTTCGGCGGTCTGATGATGCCTTTGATGAGTTTCGTTTCCAATGCAGGCTATGTTGCCGTTGCCGTATCAGGCGCAATGTTCGCTGCCGTCGGTGCGATCACGGTGGGTGATATCCAGGCGTTTATCCAATATGTGAAGAATTTCACTCAGCCCATCGTCCAGATGAGCCAGGTTTCCGTTTTGCTGCAGCAGGTTGCTGCTGCGAGCGATAGGGTTTTCGAGTTCTTGGAGGCCGAAGAAGAGCCCGATGCCTACGGTGTTGCGCGCGCTGAGGAGGGCTTTGGAGAAGCCGGATCGTCTTCCGTGCCTTCGTCGGAGGCTGGAGATGTCGAATTCAGCCACGTCAGTTTCAGATACGCATCGGATAGGCGTGTGGTCAATGATTTCAGCGCCGTCGTCCGGGCAGGGCAAACCGTGGCGTTGGTCGGTCCGACGGGTGCGGGGAAGACCACTCTGGTCAAATTGCTCATGCGGTTCTACGACCCTGACTGCGGAAGCATTTCGATTGATGGCATCGACATACGCGACCTTGACCGTCAGTCGCTGCGATCGAGGTTTTCGATGGTCCTCCAAGATAGCTGGCTGTTCCATGGGACGATCAGGGAGAACATACGGTTCGGAAGGCCAACCGCAAGCGAAGAAGAGGTTGAGCGAGCGGCTCGTGCGGCCTATGCCCATCATTTCATAGAGACTCTCCCATATGGCTACGATACTGTCGTCGATGAGGACGCCTCCAACATCAGTCAAGGTCAGCGGCAGCTCTTAACCATTGCCCGGGCAATACTTGCTGACCGCAGCATGATCATCCTGGATGAAGCTACGAGTTCTGTCGACACTCTGACCGAAGTGCGAATCCAGAAGGCGATGGATGAGCTCATGAGGGGCCGTACGTCATTCGTCATTGCGCATAGGCTGTCCACTATCCGCAATGCCGATCTCATTCTGGTGATAGATGGCGGAGATGTGGTGGAGCAGGGCACGCATGAGGAGCTTCTTGCTGCTGATGGCGTGTATGCGGCCATGTATCGCTCGCAGTTCGAGTCATCATCTTTGGTATAATCGAGATTCGGTGCGACGATGACCGTGATCGATCCAAGGAGATTATCCGCATGGTATGCAACCAGGGCAATCTTGCCTCCGGCAAGGTTCGTATTGCTGCGTTCGACTTCGATGGAACATGCATAAAGGGGAATTCCCCTGTGATGCTTGTGCGGCATCTGAAGAGGAACGGGATGATTCGCAAGAGAATCGTCAGCAAAATCATCCTCTGGGCTGCTGCGTATAAACTGCGGCTTCCCCAGGAGGAAGCCTGGGTGCGCGGTTTGGTTTTCACGGCTTTCGAGGGCATGCCTAAAACCGAAGCCGATAAATTCCTGATGGATTTCTATGATGACGTCATCGAGTCCGGCGGACGTTTCCGAGCGCAGGCCCATGATACGATGGACCGGTTGCGTGCGCAGGGAGTCGAAGTTCTCATCGTATCGGCCACATTCGAACCGATCGTCCGTCGAGCCGCGCAGTGCCATCCCATCGATGGCCAGCTTTCAACCCGCATGGCTGTAGATGAACGCGGCTGCTATACCACCCGTGTTGAGGGTGAATGCGTCGAAGGCGCTGCGAAGGTGAGGGCCATACGGAAGTACGCCGACGCCAAGTACGGCGAAGGAGCATGGGAGTTGGCGTATGCGTACGGCGACCATCATTCAGATTCCGAGATGCTGGCTGCTGCTTCGCATCCATTCGCCGTCAATCCCGACAATCCTCTTTCCCGCCGGGCGAAGAGGGAAGGGTGGAGCATTTTGGATTGGTCTGACGATTCCGCCCCCATTTGCAAACCCGATGCTTTGCAGGACCATTGAATCCTTGCGGCCTGCGAAGGCGGTGTGGAGAATTGCAGATAAGGTCGATGAAGGCGCCCGTTATGTTTGCGTAACGGGGCCTTTCGTTTAAACTGATACTGAAATATTGCCATTTTACCTCGTCAAGGAGGTGGACTTCATGAATGATAACGGAAACGAAAACGCTCATCGCATCAATGACGATGACGGAGCCAACCAGGGTGTCGACTATATGGATGCAGCGCACGAGGCGTATGATTCCGGCAACCATGTGCTTGCCATGCATCTGTTCCTGACCGCATATGAGCAGCGCAGCGAAGGAATCCACCTGCCTGATTCCCTTGCCGTCGATGCGCTTAAGGAGGCGTGGTCGATTGCCTGCGAATTAGGCGAACGCCCGATTGCCGAATATGTCTTCGATAAGCTGGAACCTGTTCTCGATGAGGGGGAGTCCGAAGCTTTCGGCAGAAAGTTGCAATCGCTTGCTTTCGACAAGCTTTCGGAATTCGGTATTTCCCGCGAAGATTTGGCGGAGGTTGCCGAACTGATAACCGAAGAGATCGGACCGGATGCCGCGTCGGCCTTTATGCCCGACTCTGACGACGCCCAGGATGGTAAAGAGTTCGGGGGTTCCAGCGGAGTTGCGGAATCGAAAGATGAGGGGCGCAAGAGCAAGGCCAGGATCGTGAGCGTGCGCTTGCCGGGAGCCGCTTCGGATGCGCCATCCTCCAATCGTCAGGAAAAGCCCTCGGTGAACCGATTGACGTTCGCGGACCTCACTGGATTCGACACCGTGATAGAGGATACTCGCGCGCTGGGCATCGGTCTGAACGGGGACGAAGAGCTCCGCAAGCTCATTGACACGCTCCGCGTCCAGCATGGATTGGACAAGCTCTCAGCGTTCGGGTCTATCGTGTTCAGGACATCTTCTCGCGAAGACGCCGGTTATTTCATGGCAGCTGTCGTGGGTGAGCTGGATCTGCCTGCCATGAGGGTCAGAATGCAGCCGGGTCCTCAGGGGATGCCGGTGCTGTGCGTGACCATGTCGGCGGATCGGCAGGGAAAGCCCGTCTCCGGTCGCATGATGCTGGATTCACCCAGCGTTATGGTTCTGGAGGATATCGATGTATGGGGTGCTCCGCTCATGCAGGCTGCAGCAGCCGATGACGCCCAGGGCCTTCTGGCTGCGAGCATGGCACGGGCGGCCCGTGAAGCCTTGACCCTCATACGCTCGGCTGTCGAAAACACCGATGTCTATGTCCTGGCCTCGATGGCGGGAGATTCGGATGATCAGGGGTACCTCTACGATATCCTGGAGCCTATGAACATCGTGGACATCTATCTTCCCGATGAAATCGATCGAAAGCAGATCTGGAAGAGGATTGCTGATGAGCATCCATCGGTCCGCAAGCTGAACATCACGGCTTTGACAAGGTTGTCGCGCAATGTATCGCGCTACGATATAGCCCTTGCCGCTCGCGAGGCGGTTGAGGAGGCGTATCGGCAGAGCCTTGCTGCCCGCTCGTATGTCCCCGTGTCCCAGAGTTTGATGTATGAGCATCTTGCCGCTTTCCAGCCGTTGGATTCGCAAGAGTACCGAATTCTCGAAGATGCTGTCGCTTCGGCATTCGCTTCGACTATCGATGCCGATCTCGATGCCTTCGGTGCCGTGTGCGACCAGGGTGCCGGACAGATGGATGCAGGCACCTCCGATGGGCAATCGCCGTCTGGCGATGGCGGGACGGAAGGGGAAGCGTGATGGAGCTCAACCGTCGCAGCGATTATGCATGCAGAATCATCCGCGCGGCCTACCGTAGCGGTGACGCTTACGTCTCGGTATCCGAGGTTGCCGAAACCGAAGAGATCCCCTATGCGTTCGCGCGCAGCATCCAGCATGATCTGGTGCATGCCGGATTGCTCAAAACGGTACGCGGCGCCAAGGGGGGTCTGGCTCTTGCATGCGACCCTTCGACTACGACGCTTCTCGATGTACTTGAGGCGCTTCAGGGGCCGATGTGCATGGCCCTTTGCTCAGCCGATCCTTCGTGCTGCACGCGCAGCGGCCACTGCGAATACAGCAGGGTTTGGCGTGGTGCCGATGAGCTGCTCCGCTCTTATTTCGGTGCCATTACCCTAACGCAGCTCTTCGAGCGAAACGAGGGTTGCGGCATCTCCTCTTCCGGGGAATCGATGCAGGGACGTGCGCCGGCAGCGGATGGGGTCGAAGACATTGATTGATGCTGCACCTTTCGCCGCCGGGAGCGCGCGTACGGGCGGCTGCGCCGATGGGTTGCCTGATGATGCAT
>CAUWJA010000107.1:0-5595 GCA_963558905.1 uncultured Eggerthellaceae bacterium | reverse complement strand
CTGTTTGACCATCGGGGATGCCGAAGGGTTCGACGGGGCGGCGTTTGCCCAGGTCGCGGTTTTCTCGCCAAGGCGGCAACGGCGGTTCAGGTACACACAAGTAGGTGGATTTGACCAAAAGTGCCCGAATCCCGTACATGAGGCGTTGAGATGGTCCGGATCCGCGATGGCTGGGGCCGCCGTACGGGAAACGCGCGGTGAAAGATTCCGCCCAGGTGGCGAAACGTGTGGTGAAAGATACCCCCGGGTGGTATACTTATCCCCATGATACCCCATGGGGGTATGCGCGCGAAGCGAAGGAGGACCGGCATGGCGGAATGCGGATGCCATCTGAAAAACACGCCGCGAGCGGATGAGCTGCAGGCTGACCTGCAGAAACGACTCAACCGGGCAATCGGGCAGCTTAACGGAGTCAAGGGCATGATCGACGACAACCGGTATTGCGGCGATGTGCTCATGCAGCTTGCAGCGGCGGAGAAGGCGCTTCGCCGTGTTTCCGAGCTTATCTTGCAGGACCATATGCGCACGTGCGTGGTCGAGCAGATTCGCGAAGGCAATGACGAGGTAGTAGACGAAGTGATCGACCTGTTGCGGCGATTCGCCTAATGCGTTCTCGCGCGGTTGGATACTGAGAGGAATTTCACGTGGCTGAAAAGACATTTCGCATGGCGATCGAGGGCATGCATTGCGCAAATTGCGCATCGAACATAGAGAAGGCGTTCAATCGCAATGAGGCCGTGGTGTCGTGCGCGGTCAATCTTGCGAACAATACGGGAATGGTCCGGTACCAAGATGATGCCGCGTCCCCTGAAGAGCTGTTGCGCATCTTCGACGACATGAGCTTCACCGGGGAGCTCATCGCCGACGATGCTCCTCTGGTGGACGAAGCCCGGCGCGAGCGCGAGCGCCGCCATGCCGCCCATGACCTGCGGGTGCTTGCGGTTTCGGCGGTCATAACGATCGCCGTCATGGCTATCTGCATGGTGCCGGGTGCCCATATGGCGCTGGGCGAAGGCATCGCGGGGGCGCTTTGGCCGGACGCGGCGATGACCGAATTCCACGCCCGATCCATGTTTGCGGCGAATCTGGTGCTGCTGGTTCTGACCATTCCCGTGCAATTCGGCTGCGGCGCGCGGTTCTATTCGGGTGCGTGGTCGGCGCTGAAGATGCGCACGGCGAATATGGATGTCCTGGTGGCGCTGGGCACATCCATCGCCTTCCTGTTCAGCCTCTACATTGCGGCGCTTGCCCCGCTATCCGGCTGGGATGCCCAGGTGGCGGCGTCGGTCAATGGCGGCATGCCGTATTTTGAAACCTGTGCGATGCTGATCACGTTCGTGCTGCTGGGCAAGATTCTGGAATCGCGGGCGAAGGGTGCGACCAGCCAGGCCATCGAGGGCTTGATGAACCTGACGCCTCCTACGGCTCGTTTGGTGCAGCCCGGTTCCGCGCCCGAAGCCGCAGCCGCTCCGGGAGTTACCGCGCCCGAGGCGGGTACAGCCGAAGCGATCGCCGCGCCCGAGGCCGCAGCCGCGCCCGAAGCCGCCGCGCCCGAGACCGGTGAGGCTGTGGCCGAGGTCCCGCTTGCCCAGATCGCGGTCGGCGACATCGTCGAAGTGCTGCCGGGCGGCAAGGTCCCCGTGGACGGCGTGGTGGTGTCGGGGGCCGGGGAAGTTGACGAAAGCATGATCACGGGCGAAGCAGCGCCGCAGGTCAAGCGGGTGGGGGACCGCGTGACGGGCGGAACCCAGAACACCACCGGGTCGCTGCGCATCAGGGCAACCGCAGTGGGTGCGGATTCCACATTGGCCCGCATCGTGCGCGCGGTCGAGGACGCGCAGGGTTCGAAAGCCCCCATCCAGCGCCTTGCCGACAAAGTGGCCGCCGTGTTCGTTCCGACCATCTTGGGCATCGCTGCGGTGACGTTTGCGGCATGGATGGTGTTCGGATACGGCGCCGATCCCGCTGCTTCTTCCGGATGGACGGGTGCAGCCCTGTTCCAGCATGCGCTTTTGGCCGCAATCGCCGTCATCGTTGTCGCGTGCCCGTGCGCGCTGGGCTTGGCGACCCCTACTGCGCTGATGGTGGGCATGGGCAAAGGCGCGCAGCTTGGCGTGCTGATCCGCGACGGCGCGGTGCTCGAGCAGATGCGCCGCATCACCGATGTCGTGTTCGACAAGACCGGCACCTTGACTGAGGGCTCGCCGCAGGTGGTCCGCTGCACCGTTCCCGACGAATACCTTCCCGCCGTGGTGGCCATCGAGTACAAGAGCGAGCATCCGGTGGCGCGCGCCATCATCGAATACGGCAAGCCCCGTGTGCAGGGGCGCTATCCCCAGGTGGCGGATTTCCAGGCCGTCCCCGGAAGCGGGGTGCGCGCCGTGGTCGACGGCCGTGTGTTCGAAGTGGGCGAAGCGGTGCTGGTCGATGGCGTCGAGGTGGGCCGCATCGAGTGCGCCGATGCGCTCAAAGGCGATGCGGCAGCGGCCGTGCGTGCGCTGCAGGACGATTTCGGCATGCGCGTGCATATGGTCACCGGCGATTCTCCCGAGCGTGCGGCCGAGGCGGCGCAGGCTGCGGGCATCTCTCCTGATCGCGTACGCGCCCGCGTGCTGCCGCTGGGCAAGTCGCAGGCCGTCGAAGCGCTGCGGACGGATGGCGGATGCGTCGCGTTCGTGGGCGACGGCATCAACGATGCACCTGCGCTGGCGTCGGCCGACGTGGGCGTGGTCATGGCAAGCGGCACCGACATAGCCATGGATGCGGGTGGCGTGGTGCTGATGCACAACCGCCTTTCCGATCTGCCTGTGGCGCTTCGGTTGGCCCGGGCGACCATGCGCAAAGTCAAGCAGAACCTTTTCTGGGCGCTCATCTACAACGTGGTCATGATCCCGCTTGCGGCATTCGGCATCATCGCGCCCGAAATCGCCGGCGCGGCGATGGCGCTGTCCAGCGTGACGGTGGTGAGCAATTCGCTTCTGCTGAAGAGGTTCAAGGGATAGGAAAGCGGTCGAATCGCGCAGCCGCATGTGTTTTCGCGGCTCTGGGGCATTCAGGACGAGCATTGGAATAGATGGTTGTCCTGTGCCCTCTTCCCCTTGCGTGGCGGCGTATGATAGACTAAACCGTTGGAAAAAATCATTTCCGCTTTCGTCGTGCGCTCATGGCGCATCGATGCGTTCCCCGACGGGAACGGCAGGCTCCCTATGGGATAGGCGTTCCGTCGGGAGCAGGACAAGCGTCCCAGCGGGAGCACGATAGGCGTCCCATCGGGATAACCGTATTGGAAACTAGAAAGAGGCAGGCATGTCAGGTCACTCAAAATGGGCAACTACCAAGCATCGTAAGGCAGCTCAGGACGCCAAACGTTCCGCGCTGTTCAGCAAGCTTTCCCGTAACATCACCGTTGCGGCGAAGGAAGGCGGCGACCCCAACCCTGCCAACAACGCCTCTTTGGCTGCTGCAATCGAGAAGGCCAAGGGCTATTCGCTGCCCAAGGATAAGATCAAGACCGCTATCGACAAGGCTTTCGGTTCCGGCAAGGATGCCGCGAACTACGAGACCCTGACCTACGAAGGCTACGGTCCCGCCGGCGTCGCCGTTCTGTGCGAGGCTCTGACCGACAACCGCAACCGTACCGCCGCTGACGTGTCTTCCGCATTCCGCCATGCCAACGGCAACCTGGGCACCCCCGGCTGCGTTGCGTTCCAGTTCGAGCGCAAGGGCCAGATCATGGTCGAGAAGATCATCAAGAGCGAAGAGAAGAAGGTCGCCGACAAGGAGAACGCCGTCGACGAGGACGAGTTCATGATGACCGTCGCCGAGTGCGGCGGCTCCGACTACGAGGATGCCGACGACGAGTGGATCGTCTACACCGCCCCCTCTGATCTCATGAGCGTCAAGGCTGCTCTGGAGGCTGCCGGCATCGAGACCAAGGGTGCCGAGCTCATCATGGAGCCCACCACCCCCACCCAGGTCAGCGTTGCCGACGCCAAGAAGGTCATGCGCCTGATCGACAAGCTGGAAGAGCTTGAGGACCTGCAGGCCGTCTACCACACCATGGAGATCACGGACGAAATCGCCGCTGCCCTGGAAGAGGACTGAGGCGAAAACCGCACCGGCTCGGCGGGTTTCAGCTCCGCGCCGTGCACCGTGTCACATCATGCATTGCCGAAGCGCCGCCATCGTGCGGCGCTTCTTGCGTCGGGGCTCGGTTCTGCGCAGGCGAGGTTTTCGCCGCCAAGTAAATACATGTAAATTCATGCACCCGAAAAACACGCTAATTCGTGCAGGCTTCCGTTTCGGAGTCGCGCAAGGCGACTTCGTCGATGCCGGCCTGGCGCAACCCGCAGCCGCAACCCTCCGGCACAACCCGTTGGCGCAACCCGCCGCTGCTATCCCGCATCCTCGCTTTGCAGTGCCAACAGCTCGAAAGATGAGGAATCCAGGTCAACCTCCGCCTTCCACATATCGGATACAAGTACAAGCCCTTTGCACTGTTCGCCCAGCTCACGGGCGCGTGTGAAAGTGCTCCCGTATCCGCTGCCTTCAACCAGCGCCCGTCCGTACGTCCCCGCGGGAATCGTGGTGAGCCTGATGTCCGTGCGTGCGATGGCCTCGGCGACGCGGCGGCGAACCATGTCCTCGTCATCGTCGCTGAGCACCTGCATTTCCAGATACACCTCCCATTTCCCGCCAGCGCGCGGGTCTTTCATGATGCCCTGCTTGTACAGCGGCACCAGGTCGTTGTCCAGATCGAAGTAATATAGGCGGGCGATGGCATGCACATAGGCCCTGATCCCCGGTCCTTCGGGTCCGGCAAGCGGCATCGCCAGCGCCAGGCTTTCCGTACGATGGCGGCTTTCCGCTTCGTGCTGTCCGCTGTGCAGCTGCCGCTGCTCGTGAATCTCGTTCAGGTAGGTTTCGGTCTGAAGGAGGAGAGCCTGGGCCTCGCGCATGCGCCGCCTGGCGGAATCGTGTCCGCGTTCCAGCATGGCTTCCAGGTCAAGTGTGCCGGACGGTTTGCGGTATGTCCCCAGTTCTTTGAGCGGAATTCCCAGCTCGATGCAGGTGATGATGACGTCGAGCTCCATCATCTGCGTCATGGAGTAGTAGCGGTATCCCGTGTCGGGGTTGATGTAGGCGGGGCTGAAGATGCCTATGCGTTCGTAGTAGCGAAGGGATTAGATGCCGACGCACTTGAGTTTCGATACCTCTCCGATTGAGAGCAGCTTGTCTTTCATGTTGTCCTTTGCGTCCAGGCGAAGGGAGTTCCGATGATGCGGGTCTGAAGCCTTTGGGATTTCCGGCACATTCCGCAATCTAACCTTGACTCTCCCATAATGGGATAGTTTATCGTACCGCCCTGTTGAAAACGAGGGGTCTGCCGTGCCGGTGTCGCCGTCCGGTGCATCACGCGTGCCAGCTGCGCGCGTTCCAACTTCGCTCGTTCCGGCTGCGCGCTCGGCGTGTCGCGCACTGCACTGGTCGCGCAGCGACTTCGGCATGCGCGCACCGTACGGCGGCCCCGCATATCAGGGAAGGTAACCATGCAAGCAATTCTGTTCATCGGGCTCGCTGTTGTGGCCGAGGTTT
>CAUWJA010000106.1:0-5649 GCA_963558905.1 uncultured Eggerthellaceae bacterium | reverse complement strand
GTCGCGGCCATACTGCTTGAATTCGGCGGAAGCGATATCGATGCCCTCGACGTCGAAGGAGACGACGACGCCGATCTTGCCGCCCATGTGGATGTAGGAAGCCACAGCGCCAGCCTCAACCACGGCGAAGCGTGCGAGCTGGGTGTTCTCGCCCATCACATGGATGCAATCGGTGATAACGGCTTCGACAGTCTCGCCATCGACTTCGGCGGCCTTCAGGGCGTCGAGGTCGGCAGGCTTGGCGGCGATGGCGGCACGGGCGATCTTTTCCGCGTAGGCCTTGAACTTCTCGTTCATGCCCACGAAGTCGGTCTCGCAGTTGAGCTCGACGACAGCACCGGTGGTGCCATCTTCGGAAACCAGGGCCATGACGGTGCCCTCGTTGGTGGCACGGCCGGCCTTCTTGGCGACGGATGCCAGACCGCGGGTACGCAGGACGTCGACAGCCTTGTCCATGTCACCCTCAGCCTCGACCAGGGCCTTCTTGCACTCCATCATGCCTGCACCGGTCATTTCGCGGAGCTCTTTGACCATAGCAGCGGTGATATCAGCCATGTTGGTATCCTTTCTCGGATGCTTTTCGCACGCGAAGCGCGTACGGGATTCTCGGAGTCACCCGACCCGCCGCGTCTATGCGGCCGGTCGGGATTCGTCGTGCTGGAAGCAGCGCTTATTCAGCGGCAGGAGCCTCGGCGACAGCAGCCTCGGCAGCGGCGGCCATCTGCTCTTCGATGGCGGGAGCGCCGGCGGCGGCGATCACAGCGTCGGCGATGAAGGTGCACATCAGATCGACGGAGCGGATGGCGTCGTCGTTGGCAGGAATGCCGAAGTCGACGTCGTCGGGATCGCAGTTGGTGTCCAGGGTGCCCACCACGGGGATGCCCAGACGCTTCGCCTCATGGATGGCCAGCTGCTCACGGTTGGTGTCGACGACGAAGATGGCGTCGGGAGCGGCCTTCATGTTGCGGATGCCGTTGAGGTTGGTCTGCAGCTTGGAGAGCTCCTTCTTAAGCAGGGTCTGCTCCTTCTTGGGCAGAACCTCCATGCGGCCGTCGGCCTCCATGGCCTCGAGCTCTTCCATGCGGGACACGCGGGAGCGGATGGTCACGAAGTTGGTGAGCATGCCGCCGAGCCAGCGGGCGTTGACATAAGGCATGCCGCAGCGGTCAGCCTGCTTGGCGATGGATTCCTGGGCCTGCTTCTTGGTGCCCACGAACAGCACGGTGCCGCCCTTCTTGGCGACTTCGCCCACGAAGGTGTAGGCCTGGTCCATGCCCATGAGGGTCTGCTTGAGGTCGAGGATGTAGATGTCACCGCGGTTGCCGAAGATGTACTGCTTCATCTTGGGGTTCCAGCGGCGGGTCTGATGACCGAAATGCGCGCCTGCGTCGAGCAGCGACTTGATGCTGACTTTCGTCATAGCTTTCTCCATTCGTTGTACGTCTGCCTGCGGTCATCCTCACATCGCAGCCTTTTCCGGTGGCCACTCGCGATGCTTCGTCGCGCAGACATGTGAAATATAGAAACTTCGCTATTGTAGCAGGATGGGTTCCGTTTGCAAGGGATTTTCTGCAGGGTTGCCCTGGTCCGCTGTCGGAACCCCTTCGCGCCGGTCGCTTCGCACCGGGGACAGGGAGCCGTGCGCCGGGGGCCAGGAACAGGGCGGCGTACACCGGGGGCCGGGAAGCGGCGTTCGCCCTGGACTGGAATCCGCGCACCGGGGGCCGGGCGGCCTCACGCCGGGAGCCGTGCACCGGAAATCCGGGTTTTTGGTCAAACAGGGTGACTTTTGTGCACTTCGCCGGGTGTTGCTTTTCGTCCGAGGGAAACGCGACCTGGGGAAACGCGCTCGCGGTCAGAACCAGAACCCCTCTGTTGGTCAAACGATGGAGTTTTGTGTACACACAAGTCCAGGGATTTGACCAGAATCGCGATTTCGCCGTACAGGCCTTACCGCCACAGGAGCCCCGACACGGGAGGCGCCGCAAGATCGCCAACCTCCAGGCGAGAACCCGCACGGGCGGGATGCGACGGACGGATCAAACCACCTGCGAGCCGAAGGGCATGAGCGACAGCTTCGCCATCTTGAAGCTCTGGATCCCGAACGGAATGGCGACGATCGTGATGCAGCATACCAAGCCCGCCAGAACATACGCGATGGCCATGGGAATGCCGGCAAGGATGATCCAGAACACATTGGCCACGATAGACGGCGCGCCGCCGCCGTAAACCACGGTGCGGCCGAACGGCGTCAATGTGAGGCTTGCCATCTTGAACGCCTGACGGCCCAAAGGGATGCCGATGATGGTGATGTAGAAAACGCAGCCGACGACGGCCCAGGCCAGAGCCGTCCAAATGCCTCCGACCAGGATCCAGATGATGTTGCCGACGGTTCTCATGGATTGCCTCCTTGGCTGTCTGGCGAAATCGACGGTCGCGTCACCGAGCGGGCGGAACCTTACGCCGCGTCGGCCGCGGAAGCGTCGGACGTGCTGCCGGAATCCGCCGTCGCGCCTGCGGCGGTGCCGGAATCAGCGGAATCCTTGCTGATGCCCGCCACCTCGATGGCAAGCCCGTCGGCTTCTTTGAGCTGGGAGATGCCCTTGTCGTAGTCAGCCTGGATGGCCTTGAGGCGAGCCTGGGCCTCGCCCCCTTCAATCGATCCGTTCTGCAGCTGCGTGTAAAGATCGACATAGTCGTTGAGCGCACCGAGCAGCTCACGTGCGCCTGAAACGTA
The DNA here is from genome assembly GCA_963558905.1 of uncultured Eggerthellaceae bacterium. Taxonomy (GTDB): domain Bacteria; phylum Actinomycetota; class Coriobacteriia; order Coriobacteriales; family Eggerthellaceae; genus Slackia. The sequence goes on along the minus strand of CAUWJA010000106.1, from coordinate 2,912 downwards.
GGCCTTGTGCACGTCTGCGAGGGCATCCGGAGCCTTCAGGGCCTCGATGGTGTCGATGATCTTGGTGGCACGCTCGGCAGAAAGCGTCATGGATGCGATGTCCTGCTCGCCGGCGGCATCTGAAAAGACCTTCAGCTCGGAAGCAAGGTCTTCGACATTCTCGCTCACGGAAGCCATGTATTCGCGGTTGAGCTGGGCGGGGGTCTTCTCCTTTTCGCCGGGAGCGCAGGAGACGAGAAGGGCAAGGGACAGAAGCGCAATCAGAGCCGCTCCCGCGACACGGACCGCATTCCTGGAGAAAAGCTTGGTCATGAATGGCACCTTTCGTAATGCAGACGCCGCACACGGCGCCGGCAATGCAGTATCTATCTGTGGGTCGGTTGGAACTATAGCAAAGAAACGGCCCCTCTCGTAATGGGGCCGCTTGATTCCATATTCGGTTGCCGAAGCGTTACGGCCATGGCACTTGAGCGAATGTGAGCCGAACGGAGAAGCCGGCGCCCGGTCCGCATGCCGATGCGCCCGACGCAAGCCCGGCGCGCTACTGCAGCATAGGGTTGGATGAATTGCCGCCGCTGCCCGCACGCAGATGATTGATGACATCGGCGATGCGCTGGGCTTCAAGGCTGCTGCGGGCCATCACGAAAACCGTGTCGTCGCCGGCAAGCGAGCCCGCCACGCCCTTGAGCTGTGCGGCATCGAGAGCCGTGCACACGCCGCTGGCGATGCCGGACGGGGTGCGGATGACCAGGAAGTTGTTGACCACTTCCACCCCTTCGACAAGTTCGCCCACCATGCGCTGCAAACGAAGGTCTTCAGGCAGGACATAGTAGCCGTCGCGCGACTTGGCCAGCCCCATGCCGGCGATGTCGCGGGAAATGGTGGCCTGGGTGCAGTCGTAGCCTTCGGCTTTCAGCTCTTCAACCAAGTCGCGTTGGGTTTTGATGTTGCCGCGACGGATGATCTCACGGATGACGTCATGACGCACTGCACGTTTCGTCAATTGAATGCACCTTCTCACGAGCCGCCAGGCGCTTTCCATGCAGGCGCCGGCACTGATTCCACTAACCGTTTGAATATACACTTGCGCGCATGTATATGCAACGAATATTCGATTCTGCGTGAAACATTGACCGGATTCAGTAACAATATTCATTCTTCAAAGCCGGTGGCCACCATCCCGAAGGCCAGTTGGGCACGGTTCATGGATATTGCATGCATGGCAAATGGGTGACAGCGGAGCAACACGGCCGAACCGACGGCGGATATGCGCTAGTATAGGCGGAAATCAGGAAAGGACGCATGGCATGAACAGCACATTCGACGCAATCGAACCATCGTACGGCAGCCCCGCAGCGCACGCGAACATCCAGGCGCTCACCGACGTGTTCCGCTCGGGCGAGAAATCCGGCTCCCAGGGCCTGGGAATCGAACTTGAGCACATCATCGTGGACGGCGGCGGACAGCCCCTTCCCTACACCGCAGACGCCGGAACGGCCGGTGCAGACCGCGGGGAATGCGGCAGCGGAAACGCAGACGGCGCATGCGTGCAAGCGATTCTGGAAACGCTGAAGGCGCATTTTCCCGTCGAAACCCGTCACGGCGATGACTTGCTGGGCGTTGCACGCCCGGGCGCGGCCATCACCATCGAGCCGTCCGCCCAGCTCGAGCTGTCCGCAGGACCGTTCACGTCGCTTGCCGCGGCCCGCGACGAACTGGTCGCATTCGAGACGCTGCTTGCGGACATCGCGCAGGAACGCGGCGCGCGGGTGCAAACCGTCGGCTACGACATGGCGCGGCGGGCGGGCGATAAGATCTTGATTCCGAAAGAGCGCTACGAATTCATGAACCGCTACCTTTCGGAAGTCTCGCCTTACGGTCCCTGCATGATGAGGGCGAGCGCATCCACGCAGGTCTCCATCGATTACACCGACGAAGCCGACGCAATGCGAAAGCTGCGCCTTGCCAGCGCTGCCGCACCGCTGCTGTCCCTCATCACCGACAACGCACCGGTTTTCGAAGGAGCGCCGCGAACGCACCGCATGGTCCGGACGAAGATCTGGATGGAGTGCGACCCCGCGCGCTGCTCCACCGCCCCCGGTGTGCTTGATCCGGATTTCAGCTTCGAGAAGTACGCGGAGTGGATCTTGCGCACGCCCGCGATCGTGCGGATGGACGCCGACGGGCAGGCGCGCTACGACACCGCGACGTTCTCGCAGATCTTCGCCGACTCGCCTATGACCAGGGCTGATGCACAGCATGCGCTGTCCATGGTGTTTCCCGACGCGCGCCTGAAGAGCTTTGTGGAAATCAGGCCGGCAGACTCCATGCCCGTGCGCTACGTTGCGGCCTACGCCGCCCTCATCAAGGGGCTGTTCTACGCGAAGACCGCACTCGATGGGATGGACGGCATGCTGGGCGGAGTATCGAAAGCCCAGGTGGACGCGGCGAAAGAAAGCCTGATGGCATTCGGGTACGAAGGTGCGGCATTCGGACGCAAGGCCGCCGAACTGTGCGACGGGCTCATGGAGCTCGCACACGATGGGCTTTCCGCCGAAGAGCGCCCGTTCCTCAAACCGCTCGCTGATCTGGTGGAGCGGCGCACCACCTTGGCCGATTGCGGCGGGGCGTGCAACCCTCTGGCCGGCATCTAGGTCGCACGCGGCGCCGTTCGGCGCGCGGATGCGGCATGGCGCAGGCGCAGCACCGTTCGCCGTGCGGGCGCGGCATGGTGCGGGCGCGGCACCCTGAGCGGAAATCGCACCAAATCCCAAGTCTTTCGGGTCCGAAGCGCCGAAAAACGCCGCAATATGAAGATTCCCCCAGGTCGGAACCATTCTGACCTGGGGGAATCCTTTCTTCACTTCGCCATGCGACCCGAAAGACCCGGGTTTTGGGGCGCTTTAGCCGCG
>CAUWJA010000105.1:0-5652 GCA_963558905.1 uncultured Eggerthellaceae bacterium | reverse complement strand
AGCGCTGCGTTCGGGACGCAGAGGCCGCAGGTTCAAATCCTGTCGTCCCGACCATCTTTTTTCAGCAACCGCATCAAGTGGTTTACTGCCCGGCTCATGCCGAGGCTTTGAGATCTGGAGGAAAGAATGAAGATTTTCGGCCTGGGAGTTCCTGAGCTCCTTATCATCCTCGCTGTTGCTCTCATCATCTTCGGCCCCAAGAACCTTCCGAAGCTCGGCAGCGCTCTTGGCAAGACGGTGAAGAACCTCCGCGACGGCATGGGTGCCAAGAAGGAACTCGAGGAGATGGACGACGAAGAGGTCGTCGAAGAGGTTGTCGAAGAGAAGCCCGTTCGCAAGAAGAAGGCTGCCTCCACCACCTCAAAGGCCGCAGCTGCCAAGAAGGCGGCTCCGAAGGCCGAGCCTGTCGAAGAGACCGAGGAATAGTCTTTCGCACATACATGACGGGGGCGTGCCGGCGATGGCTGACATGCCCCCTTTTTTGCACCGCACGCACCATGCGTGCATGTTTCTTTATTGAGTAGGTTTGCATCGAAGTTCGATACGAGGGGTTTTACCATGGCTAACGACTACATTCTCACCGCAGAGGGCAAAGCGAAGCTCGAAGAGGAGCTCCATTACCTCGAAAACGAAAAGCGCGCCGAAGTGGGAGAGCGCATCAAGGTTGCCCGCGAATTCGGCGACATCTCCGAAAATTCCGAATTCGACGACGCCAAAAACGAACAGGGCATGGTAGAGGCCCGCATCGCAGAGATCAACCAGATCCTCTCCGAGGCCACGGTCGTCTCTGCCCCCAAGCGGTCCAACCGCATCAACATCGGCAGCACCGTCACGTTGAAAATGGGTGCGGGCGAACGCGTCTTCACCATCGTCGGCGCCGCGGAAGCCGATGCCGCTGCCGGCAAGATCTCCAATGAAAGCCCTGTCGGAGCGGCTCTGCTGGGCCACAAGAAGGACGATGAGGTCGAAGCCGTGGGCCCCACCGGCAACGTCGTCAAGATGACCGTTCTGAAGATCGAGCACTAAGCCCCGCCGCTGATTGGGAGGAACCCTATGACCGAACAGCCCGCCACCACCGCAGTCGACCAGCCCGCCGCCATCGAGGACGATCCCATCGTCGTGCGCCGCATGAAGCGCGAAGCATTGATGGCTGCCGGTGCGAATCCCTACGGGGAGCGTTTCGACTACACGCATCATGCCGCTGACCTTGAGGCGAAGTATTCCGAGCTTGCCGACGGTGAATCCACTGAAGACGAAGTGAAGGTTGCCGGCCGCATCATGGCAGTGCGCGATCAGGGCAAAATCGTCTTTCTGGTCATCCGTGACGAAACCGGGGACCTCCAGCTGTTCTGCCGCATCAACGTTTTGGGCGAAGAGGCGTTCTCCCAGCTCAAAGAGCTTGATATGGGCGACTGGGTCGGCGTTGCCGGAACGGTGCTGCGCACTCGCCGCGGCCAGCTCTCCGTTGCACCCACCGAGGTCAAGCTGCTCTCCAAGAGCCTGCGCCCGCTGCCTGAGAAGTTCCATGGACTGGCAGACAAGGAGCTGCGCTACCGTCAGCGCTATGTCGACCTCATCATGAATCCCGACGTACGCGATACGTTCAGGAAGCGTTTCGTGATCATCTCCGCCATTCGCCGCTACATGGAGTCCCAGGGCTTCTATGAGGTGGAGACGCCCATGCTCCAGGGCATCATGGGCGGTGCCAATGCGCGTCCGTTCATCACGCATCACAATGCGCTTGACGTTGATTTCTACCTGCGCATCGCAACCGAGCTTCCCTTGAAGCGTCTGCTTGTGGGCGGATTCGAGCGCGTCTTCGAAATCGGCCGCATCTTCCGCAATGAGGGCATGGACCCGTATCACAATCCCGAATTCACCACCATCGAGGCCTATCAGGCGTTCACCGATCTCGAAGGCATGATGGATCTGACCCAGGGGCTCATCCAGACGGCAGCCCAGGAGGCATGCGGTACGCTGCAGGTGACCTACCAGGGCGTCGAGGTCGATCTTTCCGGAACCTGGGCGCGCCGCACCATGTGCGATCTTGCCACCGAGCATGCCGGCGAAGAGGTCAGCTTCGCCCGTACGCGCGAAGAGCTCGTCGCCATCGCGCAGCGCGGCGGTGTGAAAGTGGAGGCCGCGTGGGGCAAGGGCAAGCTGATCGCTGAGATTTTCGAAGCCTTCGCTGAAGAGAAGCTCATCCAGCCCACGTTCGTGACCGAGCACCCCCTCGAGGTTTCGCCGCTGGCGCGCAAAAAGCCCGGCGAGCCCGAGCTGACCGAGCGTTTCGAGTTGTTCATCTGCGGCCATGAGTACGCCAATGCCTTCAATGAGCTCAACGACCCGGTCGATCAGGAGGAGCGTTTCGCCGCTCAGATGGAGGCGAAGGCCCAGGGCGACGATGAGGCCATGGGTTATGACGATGACTACATCCGCGCCTTGGAGTACGGCTTGCCCCCCGCGGGCGGCGTGGGCCTCGGCATCGACCGTTTGGTCATGCTGCTCACGGATGCGCCCTCCATTCGCGATGTGCTCCTGTTCCCGCATATGCGCCCTGAAACCAAGAAGGGATCCGCCGCCGCATCGGCGGTTGCCGCCTGCCCGGCAGCCGAACCTGCAGCAATCGAGGCCGTTTTACCTGAAGCGGGCGAGCCCATCGACTTCTCCAAAGTCAAAGTGGAGCCGCTGTTCGAGGATGAGGTTGACTTCGAGACGTTCAGCAAGTCGGATTTCCGCGCAGTGAAAGTCAAGGAGTGCGTGGCTGTTCCCAAGAGCAAGAAGCTTCTGCAGTTCACGCTCGATGACGGCTCGGGCACCGACCGTACCATCCTGTCCGGCATCCATGCCTACTATGAGCCCGAGGAGCTTGTCGGCAAGACGCTGATCGCCATCACCAACCTGCCTCCGCGCAAGATGATGGGCATCTATTCCTGCGGCATGATCATCAGCGCAATCCATGAGCAGGATGGCGAAGAAGCTCTCAATCTGCTCATGGTGGATGATCGCATCCCCGCAGGTGCGAAGCTGTATTAACGCATTGCGCCATCCGGTGTGCAGCCGGAAGGCATTGCGTGAAGACCTGACGGATCGTCCAAGGAGAGGCCCTGCGTCTCTCCTTGTGCATTGTATACGGGCGGGCAACGTCGCCAGGCCCCGTGTTGGCACTCGCAGAATATGAGTGCTAGGATGCATAATGAAAAATTGGCTGAACCCGCAGAAGCGAGGAACCATATGGCATTTGAGAAATTCACCGACAAGGCGCGCCATGTCCTTGTGCTTGCACAGGAGGAGGCGCGTTCGCTGTTCCAGCCCCATGTAGGAAGCGAGCATTTGCTGCTCGGTCTGCTCAAGGAGCCTGAAGGCATGGCCGCCCAGGCGCTTGAGAGGCTGGAGGTGCGCTACGACAAGGCGGCCGCAGAAGTCAAGGCGATGACGGATATCGATGAGAGCACCGATGTTTCCGGGCATCTGTCTTTCACGCCGCGTGTCAAGCGCATTCTCGAGGCGTCTTTGCGCGAGGCCATGCAGATGGGACAAAGCTACATCTCCACCGAGCACCTCCTGCTGGGCATCGTCCGTGAAGGGGAGGGAAGCGCCATCGAGGTGCTCAAGCGCCTGGGCGTCACTTCGGACGAGGTCCGCAAGGCCCTCAACGATCTGGTCGGATCGCCCACACCGGTGGCTGCAGGCGCCATGCCCTTCATGCCCGATGGCGGCGATTCAACGAACATGCTCCAGGAATTCGGCACCGATCTGACCGCGAAGGCGCGCAAGAATCTGCTTGACCCCGTCATCGGACGTGCTTCCGAAATCGAGCGTGTCATGCTGGTGCTGTCTCGTCGCCAGAAGAACAATCCGCTGTTGATCGGCGAGCCCGGAGTGGGAAAGACCGCTGTGGTCGAAGGGTTGGCTCAGCTCATAGTAGCCGATCAGGTTCCCGAAATCCTGCGCAAGAAGCGCATCATCACGCTCGATGTGAGCGCTTTGGTGGCAGGTTCGAAGTACCGCGGCGAATTCGAAGACCGCCTCAAGCGGGTCATCAAGGAGGTCGTCGACGCCAAAGACGTCATCTTGTTCATCGATGAGATGCACACCATCATCGGCGCCGGTTCGGCTGAAGGGTCCATCGATGCCGCCGCCATTCTCAAACCGCCTCTGTCCCGCGGCGAGATCCAGGTCATCGGTGCAACCACCACTGAAGAATTCCGCAAGCATCTCGAAAAGGATTCCGCTCTGACGCGCCGTTTCCAGACGGTTGTCGTCGGCGAACCCACCGAAGAGCAGACCATGCGCATTCTGACCGGGCTGCGCGAGCGCTATGAGACCCATCATCATGTCAAGTATTCCGACGATGCCCTGCATGCTGCAGTGACCATGTCGAATCGTTATATCGCCGACCGCTTCCTGCCCGACAAGGCCATCGATGTCCTTGATGAGGCCGGTGCGCGCCTGCGCATCCGCACCCGCACTGCTTCAGAAAGCGTCGGTGGCGCCGTGCTGCCGGATACGTCCGCCGCTTCCGCCCAGGAGCCGTCTGCCCATGCGCAGTCCGCCGCAGGCGAAGCAGCTGTGCAGGCGGAAAACCTGCCTGTCGTGGGCGAGCCTGAAATCGCCGACGTCGTGAGCATGACCACGGGCGTGCCGGTTTCCAATCTCACCGAGGCGGAAACGGATAAGCTGCTGCGCATGGAGGGCGTGCTCCATGAGCGCATCATCGGCCAGGAAGAGGCCGTGACGGCGCTCTCGAAGGCCATCCGCCGCAGCCGCAGCGGCTTGAAGGATCCGCGCCGTCCTGCCGGCTCCTTCATTTTCCTGGGTCCTTCGGGTGTGGGCAAAACCGAGCTATCGAAGGCACTTGCCGAATTCCTCTTCAACAGCGAAGAGGCGCTCATCTCCTTCGACATGTCCGAATACATGGAGAAGCACAGCGTGAGCCGTCTGGTGGGTTCGCCTCCGGGCTACGTTGGCTTCGATGAGGGCGGCCAGCTGACCAAAGCGGTGCGTCAGCGTCCGTATTCCGTCGTGTTGTTCGATGAGATCGAAAAAGCCCATCCGGACGTCTTCAACATCTTGCTGCAGATCCTGGAGGAAGGGCGCCTGACCGACGCGCAAGGCCGCTCCGTGGATTTCCGCAATACGGTCATCATCATGACCAGCAACGTGGGTGCGCGGGAAATCGCGCAGTCGGCGCCGCTCGGATTCGTTCCCGACGGGCAGAAGGGCCTTTCCGACAAGGAGATCAAGAGCCGTGTCATGGCGGAGATGAAGAAGCTGTTCAGGCCTGAGTTCATCAACCGCCTCGATGAGATCATCGTGTTCAAGAGCCTGACCGCTGAGCAGATCGGCCAGATCGTCGATCTCATGGTCGCCGATCTGCGCGATAGGCTCATCGAGCGTGACATGACCATCAATCTGACTCCGGCGGCGCGCAAGCTCATCGCTGCTGAGGGAACCGATACGGCCATGGGCGCCCGTCCTCTGCGTCGCGCGATCCAGCGTTTGATCGAAGATCCGCTTGCCGAGCAGATCCTGGAAGGCCGCTGGAGCGCGGGTTCGGTCATCGAGGCGGATGCCGTCGATGGCGAACTGGTGTTCACGGCCGGTGAAGGGGAGATCCCCGCGCCGCGCAAACGTGATAGCATTGCACGA
>CAUWJA010000104.1:0-5667 GCA_963558905.1 uncultured Eggerthellaceae bacterium | reverse complement strand
CAATTGGCTCACTAACTACCCGATGAATGCAACATCGGATTCAATGTCAGCCATCAACGTCGCAATGGGGAACCATGGGCTGAGCGCCTGGCACCCGCTGCTTTGGTCCCTTTCGGTCATACCCTTCGTCTGGCTCGGCAACGCACTAGGCGACCCGAACATCGGATTGGGCATCTGCACCGTTTTGCAATGCGCCCTCTGCGCAGCCATCTATGCCTTCGTTTGCGCATGGATCAAACATCGCAACGCCCCTAAAGCCATCTATTGGCTGGCCATTGCATTCTTCGCCCTGAACCCCATCATCGCGCAGTATGCGATGTACGTCTCCAAAGACGGTCTGTTCGCATCGTTTTTCACTCTGTATTCCGTCCTTTTATTCGACATCGCCTTCTCAAAGGGGGCAGTGCTGCGCAACAACCGATTCATGGCGTTGTTCGCCATAGCAACGCTGCTGGTCGCTTCGTTCCGGATGAACGCCATGTACGCAACCGCAGCTATCATCATCGTTCTTGCTGTCGTGCTTCGAGCATCGTTGCTGAAAAGAGTGCTCCCCCTGCTGCTCATCCCTCTGACGGTCTGGGTCCTTTACGGCCCGGTCTGCCAAAGCCTGGGCATCTCGCGCTCGCCTTTCTCGGAATCCGCTGCCGTCCCCCTGTCCCAAATCGGATACGTTTTGGCCAATGACGGAGATATTCCCGAAGAAGCGGAGCAAACCCTGGCCAGCATACTTCCTCTCGAAGACTGGGCGGATGCATACAACCGCGAAACGGTGAACGACATCAAGTTCCATGATCGTTTCGACGGAGACTGCCTTGAAGCCCACAAGGCGGAATTCCTAGCTGCATGGGCCCAGGTCGGCCTGGAGAATCCGCGGGCATACCTCAAAGCATGGCTGCTTATGACGGAAGGTTTCTGGAACATAGACTCGCAACCCGGATGGGTGGCGCCCTCTTCGTACTACCACTACGTCAACCCTGCAGGCTATGACGAATCGACCCAACTGCAATCCAGCGACGGGCTGCTGTACCCCGCGACGGGAATGGCGGAGCTTGACCGCAACACCGGCGAAGACATCTCCGTACTGAAGGACTCCGTGCTGCTGTATCCGTTCTGCAACATCGCCATTGCGGTCTGGTTCGCAGCATTCGCACTTGGGTTCATCATCACCTCGCACACGAAACGAAGCCTTTGGGCACTCCCCCTGATTGCGCTTTTCATAGTCTATGCGACGGTCATCGCAGCGACGCCCGTCTGGTGCGAATTCCGCTATGCCTATGCATTCCACCTGATGGCCCCCGTCATAGCATGCGTACTGTTCCTGAAACAGGACGAAAACGAAGGGGAGTGCGGGACCAACGCAAACACAGGAAGTACGAGCCATGAATAACCAGCGGCCCACCTCCAAGAAATCCGACGTGCTCGTCATCGTCCCCGCATACAACGAGTCCGAGTCCATCGGGGCGGTTGTCGCGGCGCTCGAGGCCCTCCCCTACGACTACATCGTCATCAACGACGGCTCCACCGACTCCACGGGCGAGCTGCTCGACGCGATGGGGGCGCCGCACGTCGATTTGTGCCGCAACCTGGGCATCGGCGGGGCGGTGCAGACCGGCTACAAACACGCGCTCGCCGGCGGCTGGCGCGCAGCCGTGCAGTTCGACGGCGACGGCCAGCACGACGCCGGCTGCATAGGCCGCCTGGTCGGGCCGGTCCTGGACGGGGAGGCGGACCTCGCCGTCGGGTCGCGCTTCGTCGGGTCGGGAAACGAGTTCCTGAGCAGCGGGGCGCGCCGGGCCGGCATCCGCATCCTCTCGGCGCTCATCCGGCTCATGACGGGCGCCCGCGTACGCGACGTCACCTCGGGGTTCCGCGCCGCCAACCGCGACGTCATCCGCAAGTTCGTGGAGTACTACCCCGCCGACTACCCCGAGCCCGAGTCGCTCGCGGCGCTCCTGGCCGCGGGCATGCGCGTGCGCGAGGTGGGCGTCGTCATGCACGAGCGGCAGGGCGGCACGTCCTCGATCGGCGGCATGTCCGCGGTGTACTACATGGTCAAGGTCGGCCTCTCCATCCTCCTGGTCAGGCCCTACGGGAAGAGGTGAGCCGTGCCCCCCGTCCAGCGAATCGTCCTTCTGGCCGCGAGCGCCTGCTTCCTGGCCTTCGTCGTGCTCATGGTGCGCAGGAACCGCATCTCCATGAAGTACTCCCTGCTGTGGCTGGTGCTGGGATGCGCCGGCATCCTGGCCGCGGCTGCGCCCGGCTGGGTCTTCGCCCTGTCGGACCTGCTCGGCTTCGAGGAGCCGGTCAACTTCCTGTCCGTCGCCTGCATCTTCTACCTGATGGCGGTGTCGTTCGCCTGCGTGAGCATCGCAAGCGGCCAGTCCGCCCGCATACGCGGGCTCATCCAGGACGTGTCCCTGCTCAGCCGCAGGGTCGAAGAGCTCGAGGCCGCACTGGCGGCAAAGCAGGAGGAAAGCGAAGATGCACCCGACCGACGCTAAGCCTTTGCCCCTTTCAAACCGCCGTCAACGGCCCCTATCTTCAAAAACGGCCTGAGCGGCACCCCGAAGGGCGCAAGCGACAGGATGAACGCCACCGGCACAGCGAGCGCCGTGAACAGCAGGAATCCGAAACCGCCGAACAGCGGCTCGATGGCAGCCTGCACGCCCGTCATGCCCAGCAGCGTGAGTGCGGTTCCATGCCATACGTAGACTTGCAGCGTACGCGGCCCGAACGCACTCACCAGAGGGATGCGGCGGCGCGGCGTGAAGGCCATGACCGCGACGCACATGACGGCAGACGCGCAATACGCCAGCGCGCGGAACACGATGGCGCAATCGACGCCGCACGCCTCATACGAATTGCGGCCCGTGAAAAACGGACGGATGCCATAGACCTCGGAAATGAACAGGATGCACACCGCAACGGCGACACCCAAGGCAACCGCCGAGACGATCCGCACGCCGCGTTTCGCCGTGAACCCATCAACCTGGGCGGGAGACAGGCAGTATCCGGCCCAGAAAAACGGGAAGAACACCAGGATGCGCGAAAGGTACAGGAAATCCCCCACTGAAGCATCGTAGCCCGCAAGCAGCGCCAACGCCACCGAGAACACCAGCACATAGCTCTTGCGCACATTGCGAAGGATCCAGACCAGTGCCGTATAGGCCGCTATGGCGAACATGAACCACGCGGGGCCGCCATCAGACAGAAGCGAGAAGGGAACCCACCCTGAACTGACGAACGTGAGCACCGCGCTGATGCCCTTCATGAGAAAGCCGATGGCGACAAATGAGATGATGCGGTTCCAGTTGAGCCGGTCGGAATCGCCCATCTGCTTGACGAACAAACCGGACACGAAGATGAACAGCGGCATGTGGAACGAGTAGATGAACAGAAACAGCGAGCGCATGCTGGAATGCTCCGCAGTGTAGCAATCCGCGAAGTGGCCGATCACCACAAGTGCGATCAGCATGAATTTCAGATTGTCGAAGACAACGAGTCTCCCGCCGGACATTCCATTCCCTTCCCCATAGCCGCCATCGGATCCCATCCGGGCCGAGGCCTTCCCTGCGTCCATCAGCGAGCCCGGACGAACCGGAGCCGCGCCTTTCGCGCGATCGCCGCCCGCGCGATCGCCTCCCGTGCGATCATTTCAGATAGCGGGCGAACGGCTCATCGAAAGACACCAGCACCTCATCCGAGCCGCCGCCGCTGTGGCAGACGCGCTTCTCGACAGGAGGTATGTCCCGCCAATCCGTCCCATAGCACACGTCAAGATATTCCTCGTAGCCCGCAGGCGCAGGCAGCTGCAGCCCCTCGAAAGGCAGCAAAACCGTGCGGTCGAAGATTCCGGCAGGGAAAACCTCCTCCGTCCCCAGCGCCCCCACGTATCCGTATTCGTTGCGGTCGAAGGGAATGAGAAGCTCTCCAAGGACCTTATTCCAGAGTGCAAGATTGAGCGCATCGGGCATCGATCCCATGGCTCGGTAGTACAGCCTGCGCACAGCGCTCTGCTGCCGTGCCGCTTCATGGCGGTAGAGATGCTTCGCCGAAAGCTTTTCCAGCCACGCGACGAGCTTCGTGCGCCTCTCGAAGTCGGGCTGACCGGGCGCAGCGGTCGGATACGTCGGGAAGATATCGATGCAGATGCCCCATTCGCCGTGGATGCCGGCATACTCGTACGGAAGCGACGTGGAGTTCTTCACGCCGACACGCTGCCAGGAGATGAAATTGCAGGGGTTCGCCCCGTGGGACTGGAAATAATACGCATCCCCAAGGGACTGCTCGCATGCTTCGCGGAACTTGAGATAGTCCTCGGACGGCATGAGCACGTCGATGTCGTCATCCCAGGGTATGAAGCCCTCATGGCGGGCCGCACCGAGCAGCGTGCCGTATCCGAGCCACCATGTCAGGCCATGCTCTTCGCATACGCGCGCGAACTCCTTGAGAATACCGAGCTGGAACAACTGGAACTCCCGCAGACGTCCGTCCGCCTGAAGCTGCTCTTCCCCATGCATATCGGCCATGGAAACCTCCCCTATCTGCGAAACGGCGCGAAGAGCCGCTCGAACCTTATGTGCTTTCGGGATTATATCCCGCCGGACGGGCATCGGCCCCGCAGCAGCATGCGCTATCATACGTACGGCACAATACGTTCGGCACGTTCAAGCGGGAAACAGCCGCGCACAGCGGCATGCGACCGCCGACCGCTTCAGGAGATGCGTCATGAGAAAACTCTCGCTCGAAGAAATCAAGCAGCTTCAATTGGACATCCTGGATACCTTCGATGTCTTCTGCAAAGAGCACGACCTGCGCTATCAGCTGGCATACGGAACGCTGATCGGCGCCGTCCGCCACAAAGGATACATCCCCTGGGATGACGACATAGACCTGGTCATGCCCATCGAGGATTACCGTCGCATGGCCGAGATCATAAACGCCCGCAAGCAGAACGGCATGATGAATGAACGCTACCGGCTTGCGGACATGTTCGTCGAAAGCACCGTTGCCTACCACCAGGCCTTCGCGAAGATCTATGACACGAAGACCACCGCGGCCGTGTCGGGCCTGCGCCCCGATGCCGGATTCCAGGAAGCCGTGTTCATGGACATCTTCCCCGTCGTCGGCATGCCCGATGATCCGAAACGGCGCGACGCGCTGATCGCGGAGCTGGATACCGTGAACACCATGCTGTACTGGTCCACCAAAGACGTGAAGCCCGGCAATTTCAACCCCATCCATCCGCGCACCGCACTCCGGTCATTGCGCAGCTGGATGGCATCCCGGAAAAAACCGTTCAGGGAATGGCTCGCAGAATACGCCCGCATCCTTTCGCAGTTCCCCGACGCCGAAGGAGCCGCCGCCGCATACGACATCAAATCGGTGTTCATGGACGGCGAACGTTTCGCGCTCGATTCCAATCCTTGGGCTCCGAGCATCCCCATGGAATTCGAGGGGCGCACCTACCCGGGCCCGCAGCGCTATGACGAGATGCTGAGCGCGTTCTACGGAGCATACATGGAGCTGCCGCCGGAAGACCAGCGGCACCCCACGCATGACCAGGATTACTACATCTTGGACTGAGGCTCCGAAAACGCCTTCGAATCCTGGGCCTCAAGCTCTTCGGCCTTCTTCACCGCGAACAGGTAAGCGAACGCGATGGCG
>CAUWJA010000103.1:0-5711 GCA_963558905.1 uncultured Eggerthellaceae bacterium | reverse complement strand
AGAGTTCTGGCAGTTCGTCGCCGAAGAGACCGACAGCATGGACGCGTTCCTCGAGCGCTATAAGAAGGCCACCGAAACCGGCAAGGTCGACGCGCCGTACCCTGATTACGACCGCGTGAAGATGATCATGACCGAAAGCTGCGAGACAATCCAGTGGGCTGAGGGCGTGGGCGTGGACTTCATCCAGTCCCTCACCAAGGAGCAGGTGGGCACCGACACCGTGTGGCCCGACGTCGAGAAGACCGAGGAGAAGGTCGGCGGCATGCTGTACCTGATGCAGTTGGAGCAGTGCCTGAACAACCTTGGCGTCGACATCCGCTACAGCACCGAGGGCGTTGCTTTGATCGCCGACGAATCCGGTGCCGTGGTCGGAGCGGAAGTCCGTGGCGAAAAGGGCGACTCCATCAAGATCGGCGCGGGCGCCGTGGTTCTGGCAACCGGCGGCTTCGGAGGCAGCCAGGAGTACTGCGACAAGCTGGTGCCCGCCATCAACCAGATGGGCTTCCAGTTCCAGGGCAACGTGATGAACACGGGCGACGCCATGACCATGGTGGAAAGCCTGGATGGTGCAACCTATACGGATTGCTGGGTCATTCCCAACTCCCTGATGCCCGCCCGCAAGCTGACCGATGCCGATCAGAAGTTCAAAAGCCTCACCGACCAGGCTACATGGGGCAAGGCTCTGGAGTCTGCCGCAACCTCCAAGAAGCTCATGGTCAACGCAGCCGGTCAGCGTTTCATGAACGAGGCCGCTCCGGTCATCGCGCTGGCCACCACCCTGGCCGATGCGCAGGCGGGTCCCTACTACGTCCTGTTCGACAGCTCCGACCCCGAGGCGACCGCAATCCTTGAGACCGGCCTGGAAACCGGATGCATGTTCAAGGCGGACTCCATCGAGGCTCTGGGCGAAGCTGCCGGCATGGCTGATTTCGCGGCCACCTTCGAGGCGTACTCCGCTGCTGTGGCCGCAGGTGCCGACGAGGCCTTCGGCAAGGCGGCGGAAAAGCTCGTGGCGTATGCGGACGGCCCGTTCTATCTGGTGGAATACGTGCCCACGTTCGTTGCCACCATGGGCGGCGTGGTGTCTGATGCGGATTGCCGCGCACTGCGCAACGACGGCTCTGCCATCGACGGCCTCTACGTCATCGGCGAGGCGACGCACCGTTTCATGTACAACCGCAGCTTCGTGCGTCACTGCTCGAATTCCAGCGGCTTGACCATGGGCCGCATGACCGGCCAGGCTCTGGCGGCGGCTCTGCAGTAGGGCGTCCGCGGCATCCGGTTATCGAAGGCGTCGGCTTCGGCCGGCGCCTTTTCTGCGTCACGGACGTGTGCTGGCCGCGGGGAAGCGAGCGCCGCAGATCCCATAGGGGCGCTCAGGCCTCGCGGTGCATCTGCGCTTCTGTCTCTTCGATTTTGTCCAGCAGCTCCTGGCGCGAGTGGACGTCGAGTTTCGCGTAGGCGCGGCGCAGGTGCGTCTTGACCGTATGCTCGGAGAGCATGTGCCACTCGGCGATGTAGCGGGCGCTTCGTCCTGCGGAATAATCCCTGATGATCTGCGATTCGCGCTCGGAGAGCTTGAACGTTGCGGCCAGATGGTCTATGGCGGCATCGAAGGGCGTGGCGGTTGCTTCCGTGCCGATCGCGCGATCTGCGGTGCAGGTGTCGTAGACATGCCGGTACATCTTCGACGAATAGCGCAGGTAGGAGATGAAGATGAGCGAAACGGCCACCATCAGCACCCAGATGCCCACAGCGGCAATGAACACCCGGTCGAGCCCCCATGCGCTCTGCACGGCGTACGCGCCGAGCCGGCCCAGCAGCACTGAGAGCCGCGCGACACCGAGGGCTATTCCCAGGAGGAAGAATGCGGGCAGCGTGCGTTCGTAGGCCTCGCTGATAAGCATGAGCCACAGCAGCACGTAGAACGAAATCAGGATAGCGGTCATCAGGCTGCCTGAAAGCGCGTCGATTTCTCCTGTGAACACGCGGATGTCCAGCACGGTGGCTATGGCGAGAACCGCAATGGGCGCCATGTAGTCGATGTTGGTCTTGCGTACGCGGAATGCCAGCAGGACGAAGAGCATTCCCGCCGCCATGGCCAGGCACAACGTCAGAGTCTGGGGGGTCTGCGCGTATTCGATCCCGCTGGCCAAAGCGTCGGCTTCGATGACGAACCCGCATACCAGCGACACGGCGAAGGCGGCCGCGACGGCGCGACGGGTGCGGGAGAACGCTTCGGGCAGGGTGGTTGCCGGGGGGTTCTGCTCGCGCATGCGGCTGGCGATGAAGCGCTCGTTGCGCATGCAGGCGTACAAAAGGGCGATCGACCCGCCGTAGACGGCGAGCAGGGAGAACCCGTCGGGAATCGGCAGGCTGGCGGCCATGGTGGGGATGACCGCGTTGAGCACGTAACCGCCTGCGATCATGGGCAGGGCATAGCGAGGCCGGTAGCTGACGAAGACGGACATCCAGCACAGCACGTTGAGGGACCAGCCCATGCCTGCGGCGATCTGCCGGATGATGATCAGCGGCATGGATGCGGTGTCGATGAATGAGAGGCCGACATGCACCAGTGCCATGCAGGCGCCGATGGTGAACAGGTGCTTTGCGTCGTCGATGCGCGCAAAATACGACATCAGGGCCACGATCAGAAATGTGCATCCGTCGACGAACAGTCCGAAGAGCGCGAAATCATGGCGGCTGTAAGGCCCTGTGCCGGGGTCTATGATGCGCGCTGCTTGCAGCATGCCGAACCCGATGATGGCAATCGCCATCAGAAGCGCGGTTTTTCTGTCTATGAGACGGCTTTTCATGCAGGGCCTTCCTCGGTTCGGTTGTGGAGTTCGAAGTCTTCGGACGCGAAATACAGAACGCGCAAATCTCGGAGTGCGAAGCCTTCGGGACACGAAACGCGCGTGGTGGTTGTGGGGGTGAAAAGCCATTATAGCCCGCAATCAACCGCCTTGGACGCGTCGGGCGGCGGCTTGCGGTTCGGGTGTCGGCCGTTTGGGAGTGAAGATTGCACGTTGGAACGGCGAACAGCTGCGAAGATCCGCGCTGCTCCGTGATAATGTCGGGCAGGGAAGACTCAGGCATAGGTGGCATCATGGAAAACGAAGCGAACAACGGCGCAGCCCTGCGGATTTCACCCCATCGCGTGGCGGTGGGCATGAGCGGCGGTGTGGATTCTGCGGCAGCGGCGGCGCTGCTGCTCGGGGCGGGATGCGAGGTCGTGGGTGTGACCTGCGTCTTCGTCGATGATGCGTCGTCTGCGGCGGCGAAACGCGACGCGGCGGCGGTCTGCGCGCATCTGGGCATCGAGCATCATGTCTGGGACTGCATGGGTCTGTTCGAGCGGACGGTGGTGTCGCCGTTCGTCGAATCGTACAGGGCCGGCATGACGCCCAGCCCATGCGTGTCGTGCAATGCCGCATGCAAGATTCCCGCGCTCTTGGCCGCAGCTGAAAGGTTCGGCTGCGATGCGGTTGCGACGGGGCATTATGCGCAGGTGGAATGCGTGGGCGGCCGTTTTGCGATAAAGCGCGCGTACACGGACAAGGACCAAAGCTACATGCTGTCCATGCTCACCCAGGACCAGCTGTCCCGCGTCGTGTTCCCTCTGGGCGGCATGGACAAGGATGCCGTGCGTGCATACGCCGCTGAACTGGGGCTTCCCGTTGCAGAGCGTCCCGAAAGCCAGGATATCTGCTTCATCGAGGGCGGCTACGCGGATTTTCTCGCGGCGCGCGGCGTTGCGTGCGAACCGGGTGATATCGTGGATGCCTCCGGTACCGTGCTTGGCCGCCACGAGGGCCTGGTCCGCTATACCTTGGGCCAGCGCAAGGGCATAGGGATCGGCGGCGCACCCGAGCCGTATTTCGCCATCGGCAAGGTGGCTGCCGGCAACAAGCTGGTGGTCGGGCCGTCTTCAGCCACGCGCATCAGGTCCGCGGAGATATCCGGCCTCAATTGGCAGGCAGCAGACCCCGGCCATTTGATCGGGCGGTTCGTCAAGCACGGACCGGTGTATTGCACGGTGAAGCTGAGATATCGCTCGCAGGCGGTGGGCTGCTATGTGATACCCGCCGATTTCGATGGCGAAATGGATCTGGAATTCGACGACATCTGCGCGCTGGCCGATTCCCGGGGATCGGGGGTGCGCAAATGCGCGGAGGGGGTCATCGGGCGGCTGCACGTGGTGTTCGCCGAGCCGCAGCCCATCACGGCGCCCGGGCAGTTCGCGGTGCTGTATCGGGGCGGCACGGTGCTGGGCGCCGGCGTCATCGAGAGGGTGATGGGCGCATGACGGAATCTACGGCCGCATGCGCGGCGGCATCATCCGCTTCGCGCCCGGACGGCGGCTCGGGCGGCATCCTCGTTGCGCTCATCGGCGGAATCGGGTCGGGCAAGTCGACGGTTTCGGGGATGTTCTCAGAGCTCGGCTGCGCAGTGATCAGCCTTGACGGCATAGGCCATGAGGTGCTGGCGCTGCCCGAGGTCAAACAGGACCTTGTTTCGGCGTTCGGCGATGACGTGCTGGACGGGCGGGGAGCCGTGGTCCGGCCTGTGCTCGCGCAGCGTGCGTTTTCCACGGCTGAAGGCACGCAGCTGCTCAATTCCATCACGCATCCGCGCATCATGGCGATCTTCGAGCAGCGTTCCCGGCAGCTTTCGGAGCGTTTCGGCATCGTGGTGGTCGAAGTTACCGCTGGCGAGATGACGCGTGGGGCCATGCCGTGGGCGAAGGCCGTCGTGGCTGTGTCCGCGCCTTCCGAGCTGCGCCTTGAGCGGGCATGCGCCCGCGGGCAGCAGCCCGAGGATGTGCGCCGCCGCATGGCTGCGCAGCCGACGGATGCCGAACGTGCCGCTGCGGCCGACTTCGTCGTCGAGAACGCGGGCGACCTTGACAGCCTGCGCGCACGTATCGCCGAGGTGCATGCCGCATTGCGCAGCTCGCTTTGACCGTGTCTGTCCCAAGGCGGTCCGGCCGCCGTTGTCCGGAAAGGAGCGAACCATGCTCGTCAAGGTGTTCGACGCCCATGTGAACAATCCCGGCGATCTGAGCTGGGATGTACAGGCCTTCGATGCGGCGCCCGTATCGCGCAGGCGTTCGGCATGCGCGTCGTGTTCGCGAACCGCACGCCCCGACCCGCATTCGAGGGCGAAGGATGCTGTCAGGTTTCCTTCGACGAGCTTCTGGCTTGCGCCGATATCATCACGCTGCATTGCGCGGCGGCGCCCGAAACCGAGAACATCATCGATGCGCGTGCCATCGCGGCCATGAAGGACGGCGTGCGCATCGTGAATACGGCGCGCGGCACGCTCATCGACGAGCAGGCGCTGCGCGATGCCCTGGATTGCGGCAAAGTTGCCGGCGCGGCGCTGGATGTGATCGCCGTCGAGCCCATGCGGCCCGAATGTCCGCTGCTCGGCGCGCCGAACACGGTCATCACCCCGCACATCGCATGGGCAACGGTCGAGGCTCGGACGCGCTTGATCGCGCAGATCGCCGAAAACGTGCGCGCCTTCGTCCAAGGCAGGTCCCGCAACGTGGTCAATCCTGCGGTTCTTGGGTAGGGCTCGGGGTTTCGGCACCGCCCTGGGAGAACAGCTTGCCGGGCTCGGGCTCGCGGCGTTTCACGAACGGATGCTATAATCGCGCCTGCATATACATTGGTCATGATGGACGTGCGCGTGCGGCTACGCTT
>CAUWJA010000102.1:0-5727 GCA_963558905.1 uncultured Eggerthellaceae bacterium | reverse complement strand
GCCGACGGCCGCGCTGCTTCAACATTCATGGCAAACCCCCTATCGAAAAGATGCCGCTGGATTCAGCGGCATCGTGCCCTTCGAGACAACCATCCGGCAAGGACGTCCCACATATCTCGTCGCGGAGCTTCGCGTACAGCATCCGCCGAAACCCCGGATCCATGCCGCCTTCCACCTTCGGAGCCTGTTCAGCCGATGAGGTCGAGCAGGTTGCGCTTGGGCTGGGCACCCATCGCCGTGCGCACCGGCTTGCCTCCCTCGAATACCATCAGCGTGGGGACGCTGCGGATGCCGTAGCGATTCGCCAGATCGGCCGACTGGTCGACATCCACCTTGTACACCGCCGCCTTGCCCGCAACCTCTGCGGCCACCTCATCGAGTACCGGCGCCAGCATCTTGCAGGGGCCGCACCAGGTGGCGAAGAAATCCACCAGAACGGGACCCTGGGCGTTGATGACTTTGCTTTCGAATTCCTGCGAGCTGATTACCTGTGCCATGACTGCCTCCTCTCAAGCCGGAAGACCGCAATCGGACCTTCGGCTCCTCTATTTGTTACTGTGATAGTATCATATATGGAGACCCCGGGCAATATCAGCCGGTTCACAAAACGGCAACGGTCCGATCCCGCGTAATGCCACAAGTGGGAAACAATTCGCATCGAATGCTTGACCCGGATGCAAGCATGGGCAACCATTGCAGGAAAAACGGCTGGATGCCGAAGCGTCCATCCTGCCACCGAATGGAGAACCGAGGAAGCCATGAAACAGTCGTACTCAACGCAGACCGCCGCGACGCGCGAGCCCGCCTACGCGGGATGCCAGGCCCAAAACGTGAACCTCGTGCTCGAGGGCGGCGCCATGCGCGGACAGTTCACCGCAGGCGTGCTCGACGTCTTCATGGACCACGGACTGTGGTGCAAGACCGTGATGGGAACCTCCGCAGGCGCCCTCAACGGATACAACTACGTCGCAGGCGAACTGGGGCGCACCTGCTATCTGAACACGAAATACGCCGGCGATCCGCGCTACCTCTCCATGGCCAACTTCGCCCGCACGGGCAGCGCCCTGGGCGTCGATTTCATGTTCCGCCGCATCCCCGACGAGCTCGATCCTTTCGATTACGAGGCATTCGACAACTCACCCTGCACGCTGATCAGCGTGGCCAGCAACCTTGAGACCGGGGAGGCGGATTACCACGTCGTAGCCGACGGGCGCGCAGACGTGCCCTACCTTGTTGCATCGGCCAGCTTGCCGCTTGTCAGCAAGGTCGTCGAGGTGGATGGCTTGAAGCTTCTGGACGGCGGCACGTGCGACAGCATCCCGCTGGGATTCTCCATGATGCTGCGCAACACCGACAAGCACATCGTGGTCCTCACCCAGGCGGAAGACTACCGCAAATCCCCGGATAAGCTGCTGCCGTTGGCGAAGCGCGTCTATTCCGACTACCCCCTGTTCCTGGAGCGCATGGAGCACCGCCACTTCGAATACAATCGCACGCGCCGGCGCATACAGGCGCTTCACGACACCGGATCCGTCTTCATGATCCGCCCGCCGAAACCTGTGACCATCTCGAACATGGAGCACGATCCCGCCAAACTGTTCGCTCTCTACGAGCAGGGTTATGAAGAAGCGGCCCGCCAATGGCCTGCGCTTCAGGAATACCTGGCGAAATAAACGGCATCAGGTGGTTTTCACGGGCTTTGCCCCGCACTGCTTGACCGACTGCCTAACGATACTACAATGAATAGGTTATGCGCGGACGCCGATGCGGCAATCCGAGCCGTCGCACCCTGCCATGCAGGCAGAGTCGCGCAATCGCGCCCGCAGCCATGGAAGAAAGGCAGTCATGGAACAACGCAAGATTCTCTTTTCACCCCCTGACATCACCGATGCCGAAATCGCCGAAGTGGTCGCAGCCCTGAAGAGCGGTTGGATCACCACCGGCCCGCGCACCAAGGAGCTCGAGAAGAAGCTGGCAGCCTACACCGGCGCAGCGGGATTCGCCTGCCTGAACTCCGCAACCGCAGCGCTCGAATGCTGCCTGCGCGCACTGGGCATAGGTCCGGGCGATGAGGTCATCACCTCTGCATACACCTACACGGCAAGCTGTTCGGTCATCTGCCATGTGGGCGCCACGCCCGTGCTGTGCGACGTGGCCGAAGGCTCCTTCGAGATGGACTACGACCGCCTGCCCGAGCTTATCACCGAGCGCACGAAAGCCGTCATCCCCGTCGATCTGGGCGGGCGCATGGTGGATTACGACAAGCTGTTCGCCGTGCTTGAAAGCGTCAAGGACCGTTGGACGCCCGCTGAAGGCCTGCAGGAAAGCTTCGACCGCGTCATCGTGCTGGCAGATGCCGCGCATTCCCTGGGCGCCACGTACCATGGCATGCCATCAGGGGCGGTCGCGGATTTCTCCTCGTTCAGCTTCCATGCCGTGAAAAACTTCACCACCGCGGAAGGCGGCGGGCTCGCCTGGCGGGAACACGGCTTCGATTCCGACGAACTGTACCGCCAGATCATGCTGCTGTCTTTGCATGGGCAGACCAAAGACGCCCTCTCCAAGAACAAAGTGGGCGCATGGGAATACGACATCGCCTTCCCCGGCTGGAAATGCAACATGACCGACATGGCCGCAGGCCTGGGCCTGGCCCAGCTCGAGCGCTATCCCGGCTTGCTCGCACGCCGCGAAGAGATCATCGGCATGTACGAATCCGGGCTTGAAGACATGGATGTCACCACCCTGCCCCACTACGATGAGCGGGGCAGGTCTTCAGGGCACCTGATGCTCGTGCACATGAACGGCAAGGATACCGCTTTCCGCAACGCGGTCATCGAGCACATGGCGCTCGATGGAGTGGCCACCAACGTGCACTACAAACCTCTGCCGCTTCTGACCGCATACCGCGACCTGGGATTCGACATAGCCGATTTCCCCAACGCCTACCATATGTACGAAGGAGAGATCACGCTGCCGCTGCACACCCTGCTCTCCGACGAAGACGTAGCCTATGTCATCGACTCGTTCAAGCGCGCCTACGCTGCAGTGAGCGAGCAGGAATAGGCGGCACGCACCGCGCACGCCGCCGGCACCGCCTCCGACCCGCCGTCCCCAACCCGCCCGATAAGGAACTCCATGTACGTCCACTTCTTCAAGCGCGTCCTCGACATCATCATCAGCCTTTTGGTCATGCCCCTGCTGGGCATACTCGTGCTCATCTTGGGTCCCATGATCTATTTCGAGGACAAGGGCCCCATCTTCTACAATGCACCGCGCGTAGGCAAGGACGGCAAAGAGTTCATCATGTTCAAATTCCGTTCGATGAAAGTGAACGCGCCTGATTTGACCATGGCCGACGGCAGCACCTACAACGGAGCGGACGACCCCCGCATGACCAAGATCGGCGCCTTCATGCGCCGCACCAGCTTGGACGAGTTTCCCCAGTTTGCCAACGTGCTCCTCGGCGACATGAGCGTGATCGGCCCGCGCCCCGACCTCAAGCGCGAAACCGAGCTCTACGAAGGCGACGAAGGCGAGAAGCTGCTCGTGAAGCCTGGAATCACCGGGTACGCTGCCGCCTACGGGCGAAACTCCCTGCCCTGGCATGAACGTCTGAAAATGGACGTGCATTACGTTCACAACATGAGCTTCGCGTTCGACGTGAAGATCTTCTTCAAGACCATCGGCACCGTACTCGGCCAGGAAGGCGTCTACGTGGAACAGGAAGGCGAAGGCAGATAGTCTGAGACCGCAACGCCGGAAGCCATCGAAAGGCCCGCAGTCCATGAACGGCTGCGGGCCTTTTTCTGCCTCGCGGGACCGAACGGGCGCAACACGCTCCGCGGACAGACGCGATGGCGCCCGCCGCAATTGACAATGACCTCACAGCTCAAAGCTGCGAGGTCATTTCGCTCTTCGGCCCTACAGCGGCATCCGAATCAAATCACGAGCACCGCATAAGAACCACTGACCGATGAACTACGAATGAAGCCGGGCGCCTTATCGCAGGAAAGGCGCTTTATGGTTGCCACCGCCTGCCTATCAGCCGAGTCGAAAGCATATTCGACGGCTCCATTGACATGCCCGAATCAATCGACACGCATAACAACAAGCGACCCGCATCCGCTTTTCGCAACAAACACGAGGCCGCCTTCCATGACATCTTTCTGAATCTCCGAATAATGGTTGCGTAAATCCGATACCAGGAAATTCATACGCCCCCTTAATCCACATCAAGACAGTTAATTCAGATTTCAATCATTTTGAAAATACAATCGCAAGCGCCAGCATGCAGTAAGCACGCGCGATGGCTAACCACAGGCATTCAGAGAATCAAGAACCGGCTCAGACACCAGCGTAGTCGAACCCATGAGGAATAACACATTATCTATCGTATGCTCATCCATAAATTCATCCATCGAGACATTCGCATGCCGAGGATCAACAACATAAACATGCCTGTAATTCGCCGTGAAGAAGCGCTCCATGTTGTTGCTGTACGAATCAGCGATGATCAACAAGGTTCCGTCAGCAACATGGTCATTACAAAGCTCTATGATGCCGTAATCGGTATGAAAATACTCCGCATAACGATTGGTGTACAGAGCATCATCGGCATCACCGTCGTGATACAGTTGATAATCTGCCAACGCCGAGGAATCCACCTTCTCCCCATCGATCAGCACATCAACACCATCGATGGCAACAGGATAATCGGCAATGTAATCCGGTTCACGGGTGAGACAGAGGGACAGCCTTGAAACCGCTCCGTAAAATGGAACATCCCATTCGACCTTTTCGGGTAGTTCCATTGGTGCGGCATCGGGGGAAAAATACGACAGAACCCGACAATAACACCGATATGCCTCATCGATTGTCCAATGATGGTCGGTTTTGAAGTATGCATCGTCATACTGTTCGGAAGTTGAACATGTACCGTCCAGCACATCGAACGAAAGATTGCCATAGAAGTGCTCCGTGAGAAACCGGGTATCAACGGCAGGACCCATCAATGCGCGAGTGGGATTCAAGGATGAAGTCAGCGAGCGATCAACCTGATAGAACACCATCTCCGCATCAGGATGCCGCTGACGAAACGTCGAGAACACCGTAGCAGCATCTCGAAGTTCTTCTGCTTCTTCGTCGGTTGCTTTTCGCAAAATGGGCCAAAGCCTATCCGTCTCCGAATCATACACATAATCCGAACCGTAGAACGTCGGATATACCTGGCAACCGAACAATGCAGCTGAAACCGATATTCCGCATCGCTGAACCGCTGCGTTGAGCATAACCGCATCATCACGCAAAGGAATCGCATCGGATAGAAACTGCTCAAATCCATCCTGGAAAACGCCGTCTTTGACAGACTGAACGGACAAATCGGGAAAGTCCGCATACTCGCGGCCCTCTAAAAGCGATTTCTGTTCTCCCACACCTGTCCACGAAGGAAACTCCAAGCCGGCGAAGGCCAGCAATTTTCCCACAGGCGCGACACAGAGAATGCCGGAAAACAGGATGAGGAATAGCAGGTTATGCACTCGATTGCCCATCTTCAACCCTTTCAGAATCTGAAATAAATGAACGGATTGAAAGAACCCGTCGCAATCGAACAGATGCTCAGAACAAGTAGGACGAGCAAAAGTGCATCGACGAAAACAAGCAAGATACGAACCGCCATACACCGTCTGCGTGAAGCATCCGGTCTATCGAACTGCAGCCGAATCACGT
>CAUWJA010000101.1:0-5736 GCA_963558905.1 uncultured Eggerthellaceae bacterium | reverse complement strand
ATTTCCGTTCCTTTCTAGCGACTATCGGAACGGTCCAGAAAAACGCTGCACTGCCATTTTGGGTGGTTTTTCGGGGGTTTGCCTGGCTGCTTAGAGTCCTTTGGTGGAAACGCTGTTTCGTGTCTTGAATAACGCCAGGTCACAGAGGTGTCGGTTTTCCGATCGATCAGCAGGGGGCTCATGGTCCCCGACAAACTCGTCATATTGATGACGGAATGGGCGAAAACGCGGCGAAAGGCTTGCGCCTGGTCCGCCCGGATCCCGCGCGCGCCCTGCCGCCCGGATCCCGCGCAGGTCAAGCCGCCCGAATCCGACCGGACCTGCGCCCGGCCCTGGCCCTGCCTGTCCGGACGGATTCGGCGTGGGGTGCAGGCAGTCCGCGTAGCGAAAGGAAAGGGCGCCGGTCTGTGCCGACGCCCTGGAAGATATGCGGTTGCGTGCCCTTCGGAGGAAGGGGCATCCGTGCTTCGGTGCGGTTAGCCCTGCTTGACCACAAGCACGTCGCAGCGCAGGTTGCGGATCAGGTATGTGGAAACGCTGCCCACGAACGCGTACTTGATGTTGGAGAGTCCGCGCTCGCCGCAGATGACCAGATCGGGATCGAAGGGCTGGATGAGCTGTTCGTCGAGGGTTTCGGTGATGCGCCCGGCCTTCACGGCGACGGAGACCGAGGGAATGTCGGGATTGGACCGTGCCTGATCGAGGATATCGGCGATGGAAGCCTCGAGCTTCTGCTTCATCTCTTCTGCAAGAGCTGCGAAATCAGTGCCTGCGGCTTCGTAGGGAACGGAGTCGACGATATGCCCCAGCATGAGATCGGCATGGTTGTTGGCTGCCACCGTGATGGCTCGCAGCGCCACTTCGTTTTGGGTTTTTCCGCCATCGAGTGCGGCGAAGACGCGCTTGTACTCCTTGGGCATGATGACTCCTAACTGACTGCTTCCGTCTGTGCGGAAGGACATCTGTACGCCTGTGAGATTGGTTTCATTTTAGCACGGAGGTTCCGTGAGCCCTGTTTCACCATGATAAAATGCAGCCAAATCGTCAAAGGGGTCGTATGCAGCATATCTCACGCGCCATATCTTCCAAGCCCTCAGAGCCGTCCTCCCTGGTCTTGCGTTCCGTGATCTCGGTCTTGTTCGCGTTTTTCATCTGCGCCTTTGCAGCATCTTCCGCTTGGGCCCGCAGCAATGGTGACGAAGGCTTCTACTATGGTCAGCTCACTGCGGATGAGCAGGGATTCTACGACGCCTTGGCTGCAGTCGCCGACGAGTTCGCCATCGACGCCAACAGCGCGATCGCCATAGAGGCCTCTTCTTCGGACGAAATGGATGCGGACAAGGCCGTCCAGGCGTTTTTCCTCGACCACCCTGAAATCTTCTGGGTCGATCCGGCGGATGTGAGCTTTTCCGAAATCTCCGGTTCTGCCGGCTCGGGCATGTCCGTTTATGGCATCGATACGTCGGTGTCCTATTTCCGCGAAGGCTTCGACGAGTCGTCGCTTCCGGCCATGCGCGAGGCGTTTTCCAGCCGTCTCGAGGTTGCGACCTTGGGCTTGACGGGAACCGTGGCGGACAAGGCGGAATATCTCATGGATTGGCTCTCTGCGTACAATGCGGGATGGCGTGAATCCTGCATAGGGGAGCGCGCCTCGAGCGCTTACGCGGCGCTCATCGACCTTCCGGGTTCGTATGATGCGGACAGCATCGCGTACGCAAACGCTTACAAATGTCTTCTCGATGCGGCGGGCATTTCCAATGCCGTGGTCATCGAAGTGGCGGAATCTGAACTGGAAGGCCCGCAGCTGCGGGCGTGGAATGCCGTCTGCGTGAACGGCCTGTATTATGCGGTGGACGCCTCCTGGGACCTTGCTCCTCTCGATGACGGGAACCTGCCGTGCTTTTTGGCCGGATCGGACACCCAGGTGGTCCGCGGAGCATTGACGGGCCGAACGTTCGCGCAGACCCACCGGGCATCCCAGACGACCGTTTCCGGCTTCGGATTGCGCTCTCCCGAACTTGCGGTCGCGGCTTATGTCGAGCCTGATCCTGTGACGGTGGACGCAACGTCGTTTCCCGATGAGCGGTTCCGTGCATGGCTGCTCGATCCCCGCAATGCCCTCGGCGTTTGCGCAGACGGGATCCTTACCGCCTCCGAAGCCGCGAATGTGACCGTGCTCGATGTCTCGGACCTGGGAATCGAATCCCTCGAAGGCATCGGGCATTTCCCGGCGCTCGATTCCCTGGATTGCTCCGGGAACCTGCTCGAAGAGCTCGACGTGTCGTCGAATGCCGAGCTTTCCGAGCTCGATTGCAGCTCGAATGTCCTGTCCGTTCTGGACTTGTCGGCCTTGCCGCACCTTGACGGCGAGTCGCTCGATGCGACCGGCAATATGCTGACAAGCCTCGTTCTGCCGCAGGTCGCAGGCGGCAGTGCGCCCAGCTCCGCGTTTGCCGACCAGCGCTCGGCCGAAGGGTTTCTTCCCCCGGAATGGCATGTGGGGGACGAATCGGGGAGCGAGCCCGGCGAATCCGTCGCGCTCGAGGGACAGACCCTTGTGGCGGTCCGTGAGGCCGTGCGCTATCTCATCGAATTCGACGGCGGCGGGGCGTCTGGGTCCATGGATCCCGTCGTCGTCTCCTATGGCAGCGTCTATACGGTTCCGTCCTGCGGCTTCGTGCGGGAGGGATACCGTTTCACCGGATGGACGGCGTCCATCCCCGGCGCCGATTCCCGTGAGCTTTCTGTCGGGATGGCGGTATCCGATCTGACCTGCACCGACGGCGCCCGCGTCGTGTTTGCCGCCACATGGGAGCCCATCGCTTATACGGTATCGTTCGATCCCGGCGAATTCGAGCCCGCCGAAGACGATCCGTGGCCTTCGCAGGTCCAGGCGGTATACGACGAGCCGTTCACCTTGCCCGCCCTTGAAGTCGAAGATGCTGCCCGGTTGGTTGGTTGGTGCACCGACGAGCCGGGTGAGGGGCACATCTACGTTGCGGGGGCGACCGCCGAGAATCTCGTCTCCGAACATGGCGCCGACGTGGTGCTCTACGCCATATGGGCCGACAACCCCCTTTCCGCATTGCGCGACCATGCGCTCACGGAGCTTGAGGATACGTACAAGCTCTATGACACCGCCGCCTATACGACACAGGGGAGGGCGGCGCTGGATTCCGCATATTCACGTGCGACGTCGGCGATTCGGGCGTCTGCCACGCTGTCATCGGTTGATTCGGCCCTTGCGTCGGCGATTCTGGAAATGGCGAAGGTCCAGACCTGTTCCGACGCCGTCGAGACGGCGGTTTCCGCATGGGAGTCGGAGCACCAGGGCATCCTCGAGACGCCGGTGGTGCGGTCTGTCGATATGGATGCCATCGTCGCGGCCGTCAACTCGGCGTCGGCGCTGTCGGAAGACCCTGAGGTTCAAGGCGACATAGATTCCCGCCTTGCCTCCGATGTCGAGTCCTTGACCGAGAAGCGGGAGCTGTCTGCAGCCAAGACGCTTCGCCTCGATACGTTGAAAGACCTCTATGATGGCTACGATCTGTCTTCCTATGATGGCGCAGGTGCCGCCCGCATCACAACGGCGTATCAAGAAGGTGTCAGGGCCATCGATGCCGCCGTCAGCGTTGCCGATGTCGAAACGGAGACGGAGACAGCGCGGCTTGCGCTGGCCCAGGCCGCCCAGAAGCTGTCTTCGGATTCCGGAGCGCTCATCGGTCCGTCGGCCTTGTCGAACTTGGATGCTGATTCCGCGTCCGCCCAGGATGAATCGACGGGCGAGGCATCGCTGAGCACGTCGAGCTTCTTTCTGCTTCTGTTCCTGATCTGCGGGATAACCGCATTGTGCGTAATGTATGCCAACGTGAGGGATAAAGCCCGGGTCCGCAGGCGCTGATCGCCGGCCGCGCGGCCAGGCTGAAGCGCCCATGCCGCAGCGACCCGGTCGGGCGCTATCGGGTGCGGCGCGGGCGCGTTCGGGAAAACTTATTGCAGCGCATCCTCGCCTGCGAGCACGCGTCTGACGAAGTCGATATGCTCGGGTTGCGTGGACCACCGGCATGTCATGCGCACGATGGTGCGGCTATCGTCGGGGTAGGCTATTTCATCCGCGTCGAACGCGCGAACGAAGTCTTTCGCCAGATCGTTTTCGAGCAAAAGGAACTGCTGGTTGGTGTTCGAGTCGCTGGCGAACGAGGTGTAGCCGGCCTCCTCGAGCACGCGTTTAAGCTCTTTGGCCATGGCCACTGAATGGCGCCCCAGGGCCATGAACAACGAATCGCCATCGTGTGCCTCGGGAACATCCGCGCTCACGTCAGCGGTTGAGAACAGGGCGTCGAACTGGACGCCGAGCACGCGGCCCTTGGCCATGACGGCGCCTTTCTGCTTCATGATGTAGCGGAAATCACGCTGGAGTTCGGGATTGCGGATGACCAGGGCTTCGCCGAAGAGGGCACCGTTCTTCGTTCCGCCGATGCTGAACGCGTCTGAATATGCGCACAGGTCGGCAAGGGTGATGTCGCATCCTTCGGCCGCGAGTCCGCAGGCGAGCCGTGCTCCGTCGATGTAGAGGAGAAGGTCGTGGGCGCGGGTGTAGGTGAAGATGTCCTTGAGCCGTTTGAGGTTGAACGACAGTCCCATTTCAGTGGCCAGCGACAGATACACCATGCGCGGTTTGACCATGTGGTAATTCGTGCCGCCCAAATGCGCCTTCATGACGGCGTCGATGCCGGCAACCGAAAGCAATCCGTCTGCATCTGCGGTTGTCAGGACCTTATGGCCGCAGGCCTCGATGGCGCCGGTCTCATGGACGTTGATGTGTCCGTCCGCAGCGGCGATCACGCATTCGTGGGGGCGCAGGCCCGCTGCCATCACAAGAAGGTTGGCCATGGTTCCGCCTGCGACGAATTCGACCTCAAGCGAAGCCGCTGCGACATTGGCCTTCCTGAGGGCTCCTGCGGCATCGCTTCTCGTGATGGCGGAACGGATGGCGGTCCTGGCGCGTGCGCAGATGGCATCATCGGTGTAGCCGGGGGTCTGTTCCATGTTCATCGCCACGATGGCATCGAGCACCCGGGGGTGCGCACCTTCCATATAGTCATTGCGAAAGCTGTACATAAGGCGCTCCTCACGTGTAGAATGGCAGCTATCTGATTCAAATGGGGATGGTAACATCAATTGTGGATTTTTTCCGCAGAGACCAAACTATTGATATAATTCCCGTTTGCCGCTGTATAGCAAGTAAGGAGAAGGATTACTTTTGGCGAAGGAAGATGTCATCGAACTCGGTGGTACGGTCCTCGAGGCTCTGCCGAACGCGATGTTCAACGTAGAGCTTGAGAACGGCCACAAGATTTTGGCCCACATCTCCGGCAAGATGCGCATGCATTACATCAAGATCCTGCCCGGAGACAGAGTAACGGTTGAGCTTTCCATCTACGATTTGACGCGTGGACGGATCACCTACCGCTTCAAGTAACCGCATTGGTCGTGGAACCGCGCAGATGTGTGCGGGCTTCGCGATACATGCGGTCTTTTCCGCTGCTTGGCAAAAGGGCAGCAATTGCAAACAATCGCCTGCGGCTGGGCGTGTTGCATAGAGTACAAGGAAGAAATGGTTTACCCGAGCGAAGGATGAAACCCGAGCGAAGGTAGCCGCACATTCAAAGGAGACAAACAATGAAGGTACGTCCTTCGGTCAAGAAAATGTGCGACAAGTGCAAGATCATCCGA
>CAUWJA010000100.1:0-5755 GCA_963558905.1 uncultured Eggerthellaceae bacterium | reverse complement strand
CACGCCCATCAGAACCGAAGCCACGCCCATCATGATCCACACCGGCGTGAACGACAGGCATGCGTCGAAGATCAGACCGGAGACCACCGAACCCACGGCAGCCCCGAACAGCTCGAATGCGGTGACGATGCCGGTGACCGTGCCGAAATCCTTCTTGCCGTACTGCTTGGCAACCACCACAGGAGGAGCGACCGTGCCCATGCAGGTCGCGAACGCGAAGAAGACACAGGCGACGATGGGGCCCCAATCGGTGGCGGCGAAGCACAGCGCGATGGCTGCAGCGATGGATGCGACGGTGCCCAACCCGGTACCGACCTTCAGACCGAACCGGTCGTAGATGGCGCCGAGCGAAATCTTCGCCACGATCACCAAGCCCAGGTAAAACGACCAAACGGCACCCGCCCACATGACCGAATGGCCGCCGGTCACGATCTCGACCCCGTCGACGGTGACTGCGGTCATGTTCGCCACGGCGTTGGTGATGAAGGCGCCGTTGGTGACGCCCATCATGACGAAGCCGAAAACCATCAGCCAGAAACCGGCGTTGCGACGCAGCACGGGCCAGCCAATGGACACCGTGACGGGCTTATCGGGCGAGCGGTCCGCTTTCGCCTCTTCAACCTGCCCGGCACCGTAGGGCTCCATGCCCTTGTCGCTGGGCCGCGTGACGAACACGATGAGCGAGATGGGCAGCGCAACCGCCAGGCAGACCAATGCGAGCATGAGGAATGCGGGACGCCAGCCATAGGCGGCTATCATGGCGCTGGTGGCAGAGGACAGCGCAACGCCGCCCAACCCGGAGCCGGACAGCGCTATGGACACCGCCAGGCCGCGCTTGAGCGTGAACCAGTTCGATATCACCACGGATACGAGCAGGCGCGTACCCGCGACAACCACCATGCCCGCGATGATGCACAGCACGTAGAAGTGCCAAATCTGCGTTATGAACGACATGGCCACCAATGCAGCGGCGCTGGTGAGGATCGTGAAGGCCGCCAGCACGCGCGCCGAGCAGCGGTCGGTCAGCTTCCCTATGACAAGCGACGCGAACACCGCCACCACGGTGCAAAGGGACACGCCGGTATTGAACTGCCCCACCGTGATGCCCAGATCGCGGACGATGTGCGTCTGGAACAGCGGGATGCAGTTCACGAATGCGGTATAGCAGGTGGCCATGATCAGCAATCCGGCCGCAACCACCCACCAACCGAAGAAGAACCGGCGCGGGCGGGCGGATTCTGCCGCTGCCGGTGCGCCGTGCGCGTTCTGTTCAGGTCTAGCGCTCATGGATTCACTCGCTTTCGTCTACTTGCCCAGCTTGTCAAGATGGCGCAGCAGCTCCACATAGAAACCGACGCCGCGTTTATAGGAATCGACATCCAGATTCTCGTCCTGGCCGTGGATGCGCGAACGCTGATCGCCGCGGAACAGGATGCCTGCGAATCGATACGTGCGCGGGCAGATGCGGGCGAAATGACGGGCGTCGCTGCAGCTGGACTGCACGTAGGGGATGATGCCCGCCTGGGGATACACGCTGTGGACCACACGGCGCAGATAGTCATAGGCGGGGTCGGATTCGAAGGGCGACACCGGCGAAGGCTCGCACACCTCATCGAGCTCATAGGTGGTTGCATCGTCGAAGTTGGCCTTGATGCGGTCGAGCGCGATGGCGACCGATTCGCTCGGATCGATGCGGACGTTGACGGTGCCCTTCGCCGTCTTCGGAATGACATTGTGGGCCTTGCTGCCCTGAAGCTGCGTGAGCGCGTAGGTGGTGCGCACCATGGCTGCGGTCTCATGGCTGCCCTTCATGATCTTGAGCACGATGGGGCGGAACAGCCACAAATTGCCGAACACCAGGCGCAACCCGAACCCGCCATGGGCGGAAAGCTCCTTGAGCATGGCGGCAACCGGGGCGGAGAGCTTCGCTTTGGGCGGATTCTTCTGGATGGCATCGAGGCCGGAGACCAGTTTCGCGGTGGCATCCTCGAGCGAAGGAGTGGATGCGTGCCCGCCTTCGGCGCTTGTTTCGATGTAGGCGTCGAAAATGCCCTTCTCGGCCACGCCGATGACGGCGAATTCACCTTGGACGCCCAGCGGCGGATTGTCGATGAGCGCACCGCCTTCGTCCAGCACCATGTAGGGGATGCGGCCTATCTCCTTGAGATGCTCCACCATGTGCGGAGCGGTGTCGCCGCCGTCCTCCTCGGTGTTCGACGAGAAGAAATACACGTCGCGCGGAGGAACGTAGCCTTCGCCGATGAGGGTTTCCGCAGCTTCCATCAAAGCGGCCCAGATGCACTTGGTGTCCACTGCGCCGCGGGCGAAGATCTTGCCGTCCGCTATGTCGGCGGCGAACGGGTCATGGCTCCAACCGGCAGGATCGGCCTCGACCACATCATGATGCGCCATGAGCACGATAGGCGCGAGCTCGCGGTTTTCACCCTTCCACAGAAGCGAGATGCCGTAGGTGTCGATCATCTCCAGCTCGCATGCCCCGAACACACGCGGATACAACGTGCGCAGCTTCGGCACGAACTCATCGAAGGCCGCATGGTCGGCATCGAGATCGGCGGCGGCCCACACCGTTTTGCTGCGAAGGATCTCGCGGAAACGTTCAACCGCCTCATCGGTGCCGACCTCACTGCTTTCAGGCAGCGGATCTTCAACCGGCGTCGGCTTGAGCCGGACGGCATTCACCACCAAGACGATGGCCAGCACGGCCACCAAGACGAGCACCACGACAACGATCCCCATGCCCATCACCCCTTTCAGCATGCACGTTCGAAGGCATCGGCCTGCAAACGGCATCCATCGTTTCCTGCTATCTGATACACACGTGAGGATTATACCCCTTCGGTTTCGACAGGCGCCGAGACTGCGCGCTGTGGCCGAACCGTCACCGGGCGGACCCGGCAGGCGGCAGACGCATCGGTTTTCGGAACCGCGGGCGAAAAGCCGGCATGAAAAGAGGGGCTTCGGCACGGCGGATGCATGGCAGACGCGCAATGCGGAAGGCAGATTCCGGCAAGGAAAACCATGGATGTGCGGGCAGAACGCCATAGAGGAAAAGCAAGGTTGAAACGTTATGCTTCCCTTCCGCTCTTCTGAGGGAAAGGAACGCCATGCTTGAAACGATCCGCCGAACCATCATCCGCTGCCGCCGCAGAAACCCTGTGCCAAACGCAAGCCGCCGGCCCCAGACCGTCGATGCAGGATGCGGGCGCACGGCGCACCGCCGCGGCAGACGGACGGGCGGACGCTCGGCAATGAGCCTCAGCCTCGTCCTCGCATGCGCTCTGGCGGTGGTCGTGCCGCTGCAGACGGGACTCATCCGATGCATGCCCCTTCCGGCCTTGGCCTACGATGCTGACTCCGCGACGGCCATCGCGGACGCGTCCGTAACCTGGGAGGAGGCGAAGCCCCAGATCGAAAAGCACCTGGGAACCCCCTATGTATGGGGCGGCAAAACGCCGTCGGGATGGGATTGCTCCGGCTTCGTATGGTGGATCCTCCATACCGTATACGGATGCGATGTCGCAGGAGAGGGAACCTCGAATCTGATGGCGGCCTTCGATAACCGCGAGCACAAGGTTTTCGACAGCCGCACCGAAGGGCTCTCACTGCTCAGCGCCTGCGAGAGCGGCCAGGTCAGGCCAGGCGATGTGGCGGTGTTTCTTGACTCATCGGGCGTCGACGTGCATACGGGCATCATCGGCGAGGACGCCACCATCTACCACGCCTGGAGCGAATACTACGGCACCACCCGATCCTCCCTTTCGGATGTCTGGGATGAAAACGGCATAGGATCGCTGTATTCCCTCGAACCGGGTCCGGAGCAGGCATTCGCAGCCGAACCGGATGCCGTAGGCGCGGCCTGCGCCGCAGACGATTCCGCAGAAGAGCCCCTGGCCGCAGACGACGGCACGGACGCCTTAATGCAGGGCGGTTCCGATATCGCCGGCCAGTCCCCATCCGCCCCCGAAGAACAATCGGAACAAGAACCTGTGCAACAACCGGAAGGCATCACCTCGGCCGAGCCGAATGGCGAAGAGCCCGCGCAGCCTGAAGACGGCTCTGAAGCGGATGATGCGGACACGTCGGGCGACGGCGGCGCAGCGGACGGCGACGCAACAGGCGATGGCGGCGCAACCACGGACTCCTTTCCGCCCGAAGAGCCGGACGCATCCGCGGACGCCGCGTCTGAACCCGGCGAAACCGACTGGGAATTGGAGGCAGGGGTAGCCATGGGACCGCGGGGTCTGGCCGTATACGCCGATGTCATAGTGTTTCGCGGCATGAATCCAGGAGGATTCATCGAACTGGACAAATCGTCCGCAGACCCGTCGATCACCCAGGGAAACCCCTGCTACAGCTTGAAAGGAGCGCGGTATTCCATCGAGTCATCCGGTGAGCGAGTCGCCGTCCTGGTAACGGATGAGCATGGCCATGCGGTATCCGAACGGCTCCCCTTCGGGGCCTACACCATCAAAGAGATCTCCCCTTCGCCCGGATTCGCGCTCGACCCGGACTCGCATACGGTGACGCTTTCCGCCGACTCCCCCGTCGTCGAAGGCGCATACACCGCCACGGCGAACGTGACCGAAATCCCCCAGACGGCCGTCGATGCCGGCTCGCTCAATGTCTCCGTCGTCAAAACCGACGCGGAAACCGGCGAACGCATACCGCAGGGAGCAGCAACGCTTGAAGGAGCCCTGTTCCGCATACAGCACTACCCCATCGCCGACGCGCAGGGCCCGGAAGACCTCAAGGGCGTCGATCCGGACCTGTCTTGGGAGATAGAAACGGACGAAACCGGCCGGGCAGTGCTCGGAGCCTGGCAAAGCCCTGCCGGAAAGCCCGCTGACGGAATCCCCCTGGGAGTCATCACGGTGCAGGAGGTGCGTGCACCGCAAGGATATCTCCTGAACGACGCCGTGCAGATGGTCACGATAACCGGAACCGGAACCGCTCCCCATGTCGAGTTGAAACAGCAGCTCGCATGCGAAGACCAAGTCATCCGGGGAGATTTCCAGATAGTCAAAATCGGAGGAGACGGCCAGCTTCTGCAGGGAGCGGAGTTCACCATATCCTCCCTCCGATCCGAATTCTCCATGACCATCGTCACGGACAGAAACGGCTTCGCCACAACCGCACCCCTGGGCAGCGGAAACGATTCCAGCACAACGCTGCCCGGCGACCATGTGCGCGGAGCTCTTCCGTACGGAACATATACGGTCAGCGAGACGGTGACGCCAGAAGGCTACGAGCCCATTGCCGACTTCACGATCACCATCGACCGCGATAACCAGCTGGTATTCGTGCAGGCCGAAGACGACGTCATCACCCCCGAGCCCGAACCTGAACCTGAGCCTGAGCCCGAACCGGAACCAGAGCCCGAGCCGGAACCGGAACCGGAACCAGAGCCCGAGCCGGAACCGGAACCCGAACCCGCACCTGAGCCGTCACTGCCCACCACAGGCGACCCCTTGCCGCGGTTCATCATGCCCGCAGTGGATTTCGTCATGGTGCTTTTGGGAACGGCCTAGCCCTGACGAATCCGATATTGCACCGCAGAGCTTCCGCCCGAACGGATGCATGAGGGAAGCATCATTGCCCGCATGCATCCATTGCTCTACAATCCAACAATTCGAACCGTTGGCCGAAGGCCTCGGGATCCTGGGGGAAAGCTGGTCTATTTGTCTCGCCTTGAAGAGCTCAAACAACTGTTCACACCCGCGGCATTGCTCGCTAC
>CAUWJA010000099.1:0-5802 GCA_963558905.1 uncultured Eggerthellaceae bacterium | reverse complement strand
CGATGCAGCGCCGCAGGGTTTTCATGGAATCGGGAATGCAGACCTCTAGTGACGGAAATGACGATGCCCGGTGAACACCATGGCGATGCCGTGCTCGTCGCACGCCTGGATGACCTCTTCGTCGCGAATCGATCCGCCAGGCTGGATGATGGCGGTCACGCCATAGCCTGCAAGCATATCGACACCGTCACGGAACGGGAAGAAAGCATCGGAGGCGGCCATGAAGCCTTCGGCGGGAACACCCATGCGCTCGCACGCCTCATGGGCACGCTCGCATGCAAGCTTCGCGGAATCGACGCGATTGGGCTGGCCGGGGCCCATGCCCAGACCTGCATGGTCCTTGGAGATCAGGATGGCGTTGGACTTCACGCCCTTGCAGACCTTCCACGCGAACATGAGCTCATCGAGTTCTTCAGGCGTCGGCTGGCGCTTGGTGGGGACTGTGAAGTCCGCGGGCAGCTCGTTTACGCGGTCAAGCTGCTGCACGAGCAGACCGCCGTCGACGGAACGGTACTCAAGCTTGCCCGCCCCGTCGATTCCGCCCGTCGCAAGGACGCGGAGGTTCGCCTTCTGGGACAGCAGCTCGAGCGCCCCTTCCTCAAACGACGGCGCCACGATGACTTCGACGAACTGCTTGTTGGCGTACATGTGCTCGATCATCTCACGGGTGACCTCGACATTCGCTGCGATGATGCCGCCGAATGCGCTCTTGGGGTCGCAGGCGAACGCGCGGTCGTAGGCCGTTGCCACATCGGCGGCGGTGGCGGAACCGCAGGGGTTCTGGTGCTTCAGGATGACGACGGCAGGTTCGGTGAACTCGCAGGCGATGGTCCAGCATGCATCGGTGTCGAGGATGTTGTTGTAGCTCAGAGGCTTGCCGTTGAGCTGCTTGGCATTGACCAACGCGTGCGGCGCGGCGTCGGGCAGACGGTAGAAAGCCGCGGCCTGATGCGGGTTCTCGCCGTAGCGCAGATCCTGCTGCTTGACCAGGCGCAGGCTGAAGTCGTCGGCAGGCAGCACGGAGGCCTCCACGGTGCCGCGCTCTTCGAGCTGGCCGCGCAGCCATGCAGCGATGGCGCCGTCGTATCTGCTGGTGGTGTCGAAGACGTCGAGCGCGAGCTTGGCACGGGTCTCATACGTGGTGGCACCGCCGTTGGCGCGCATTTCCTCGAGGATGGCACCATATGTCTCAGGCCTGGTCACAACGGCAACGCTTTCGAAATTCTTGGAAGCGGAACGCAGCATGCTGGGGCCGCCGATGTCGATGTTCTCGATGCACTGGGCGAATTCGGCGCCGCTTTCCACGGTCTTCTCGAACGCATAGAGGTTCACCACCACCATGTCGATCATGCCGATGCCGTGCTCTGCCGCCTGGGCCATATGGGTGGGATTGTCGCGCTTGGCCAACAGACCGCCATGGACAAGCGGATGCAGGGTCTTCACACGACCGTCCATCATCTCGGGGAATCCGGTCAGGTCGTCAATCGGACGAACCGGAACCCCGGCTTCCTCGATAACCTTGGCCGTTCCGCCCGTGGAGACGATCTCAACGCCGAACTCCTCATGCAGGGCACGGGCGAATTCAGCGATGCCCGTCTTGTCAGTGACGGAAACCAGAGCTCGCTTCACCTGGGGATTTTCCATCTTGTCGCCTTCCTTTGCTATCTCTACACTTCTGAAACACCATCTCGGATACGCCGCGTCGCACAGGCCCGCGGCAAAACCCCGCATCACACTTGCGCGATGCGGACCTTGCGCGATCCATCCACGCTTACGCGACCGGCTGCAAGCCAGCGCAGGACTTCAGGATACAGCTCATGCTCGACCTCGTGGATCTTCGCCTCGAGCGTCTCCTCGGTATCGTCTTCGGCAACCGCCACCGCACGCTGGGCGATGATGGGGCCCTTGTCGTATTCGGCATTGGCGAAATGAACCGTGATGCCCGTCACCTTGACGCCGGCCTCGAATGCATCATGGATGGCATGGGCGCCTTTGAACGACGGCAGCAGAGCGGGATGCAGGTTCAGCACGCGGTCGGGGAACGCCGCCAGCACCTCTTCGCCCAGCATGCGCATATAACCCGCCATGACCACATAGTCGCAGCCTGCGGCCAGCAGCTCATGGGCGATGGCCTCATTGGCCACACGGGGATCGGCATACACATCGCGCGAAAGGGCCACCGTCTGGATACCCGCCGCCTGGGCACGCTTGAGGCCGTAAGCGTCAGGGCGGCTGGAAATGACCAGCTCGATGGAAGCATCGAGCGTTCCTGCCGCGATCGCATCGATGATGGCCTGCAGGTTGGAGCCGCTGCCGGAGATGAGAACGCCCAGCTTAAGCATCAAGGCCCTCGCCTTCCGCATACACGACCTTGCCGGTGCCCTCGATGATGCGGCCGATGACCGTCACGGTCTCACCGGCGTCGGCGAGGACGGCGCTCACGGCATCGACGGCGTCGGGAGCCACGATGACGGCCATGCCCACGCCCATGTTGAAGGTCTTGAGGGCCTCATCCTGGGAAAGACCCGCCGCCTCAACGGCACGCGCCACGATGCCCGGCACCTTCCAGCTGCCCAACCTGACTTCGGCATCGAGGGTTTCAGGCAGAGCGCGGTTGAGGTTTTCAGTGATGCCACCGCCGGTGATGTGTGCAACGGCATGCACGGCGCCTTCACCTTCGGCCACGGCACGCAGGACGGGCTTGACGTAAATCCGCGTGGGCTCCAGCATGGCATCGATCACGCTGCGTCCGCCCAGGTCATCGCAGGGCACGGAAACTTCTTCCAGCGTGCGCTCGCCGATGAGCACCTTGCGGGCCAGGGAGTAGCCGTTGGAATGCAGGCCGCTGGAAGCGAGGCCCAGCACCACATCGCCTTCGCGCACATTGTCGGGTCCGATCATCTTCGGACGATCGACCGCGCCGACGCAGAAACCGGACAGGTCGTAATCATCGGGATCCATGACGCCGGGATGCTCGGCCATCTCCCCGCCGACCAGAGCGCAACCGGCCTGACGGCAGCCCTCTGCGATGCCGCCCACGACTTCGGCGACATGCTCGCGGCGCAATTTGCCGATGGCGATGTAATCCAGGAAGAACAGCGGCTCGGCGCCGCACGCCAAGATGTCGTTGACGCACATGGCCACAAGGTCGATGCCCACGGTGCCATGTTTGCCGGCCAGCTGGGCGCACTTGAGCTTGGTGCCCACGCCGTCGGTCCCCGAAATCAGCACGGGATCTTCCATCCCCTTGAGGCCGGCCGCCGAGAACAGGCCGCCGAATCCGCCGATATCCCCTATGACCTCGGGGCGGTAGGTGGAATGGACCGCCTCTTTGATGGCATCCACCGCCGCGGCGCCCTCGACAATGTCAACGCCGGCATCTGCATAGGTCACGCTCGTCATCAGTTTTCCTCCTCATTGTCTATATGCACCCTCGGAAGGGTCGCTGTCAGTCACTCGCCCGCGAGTTTGAACGACCTTTCGGCCAATGCGGACGGAACGGCAACCGGATAGTCGCCGCTGAAACAGGCATCGCAGAACGTGTCATGCTTCGCATCCGAACATGCGCTGCGCAGACCGTCCAATGAGATGAACGCCAGGGAATCGCATCCTATGAACTCGCACATCTGCGCGTTATCCATATTGGCGGCGATGAGCTGGTCGCGCGTGTCGGTGTCGATGCCGTAGAAGCACGGCCAGAGCACCTCGGGTGAGACGATGCGCAGATGCACTTCCGCAGCACCGGCCTGCTTGAGCATGTCGACGAGCTTCTTCGATGTGTTGCCGCGCACGATACTATCATCTATGACCACGAGCCGCTTGCCTTGAATCACCGAGGGGAGCGGATTGAGCTTGATGCGGATGCCCATCTGGCGCATCTGCTGGGTGGGCTCGATGAACGTACGGCCCACATAGCGGTTTTTCACGATGCCGTCGGTGAATTCGATGCCGCTTTCCTCAGCGAATCCCAACGCTGCCGGCACGCCCGAGTCGGGAACGCCCAGCACCAGATCGGCTTCCGCCGGAGCTTCACGGGCAAGGATGCGTCCCATGTTCCGACGGGCCTGGTACACGCTCTGCCCGTCTATGACGCTGTCCGGGCGGGCGAAATACACGTATTCGAAAATGCAGCCCGCAGGCTTGGCGGGCTCGATTGCCTGCAGCGTCGAGATGCCGGTATCGTTGATGCGGATGATCTCGCCGGGCTTCACATCGCGGACGAACTCGGCACCGACGATATCGAGCCCGCAGGTTTCGCTGGAGACGACCCAGCCCCGTCCATCGGGCAGCTGCCCCAAGCACAAAGGGCGGATGCCGTGGGGGTCGCGGAACGCATACAGCGACGTAGGCGATGCGAGCACCATGGCATAGGCGCCCTCGATCATCTCCATGGCCGCCTTGATGCCGTCGGTCAGATGATGGGTCTCCCGCGTGATGTAGCCGATGACCTGGCAGGCCACCTCGCTGTCGGTGTTGCTGTGGAATTGAACGCCTTTGGACACGAGGTCGGCGCGGATGCTGTTGGTGTTCATCAAGGTGCCGTTGTGCGCCAGCGCGATGAGTACTTCGTCGATGGCCGAGATATGCGGATGGGCCGTGGTCCACGACGACTTCCCGCCGCTTGTGGAATAGCGGCAATGACCGACGGCGACCTGGCCGGTAAGGGCCGAGAGGATGCTTTCGTTGAACACCTGCGTGACCAGGCCCAGATCCTTGGCCACGGTCACCGATTCACCGTCGCCGACCGCGATGCCCGCCGATTCCTGGCCGCGGTGCTGCAGCGCCTGCAAACCGAAGCACGTCAGCCTTGCAACGTCATCGGTTGTCGAATAGACGCCGAAGACCGCACATTCCTCTTCAAGTCTATCGGGAGCTTCGCCGGGAAACACAGAACCTGCCACTGATACCTTCCTTACACCGATCGGCTTCCATCAAGCCGCTTCATCAGACGACACCTCGGGATGGGACGCGTCGCCGCTGCCTTCCGCCTCGCTCAGGGAAGCGCCGTCGTTGTCAACCATGATCAAGCCTTCGCCCTGCGCGGGCTCGGCCTGCTCAAGCACTCCCGCAAACAGGATGGCCCGGGTGTTGGCGTAATCATCGCCGCAGGTGATGAGGGCGAAGACTTTGCTGTACGCCTGAGCATCCACATCTTCGGGATGCGACACCTCGGACTCGGATATGCGGTCGTTGACATAGGCGGTCATGGTTCCGTCATCGGCAAGCCCCGGCTGGATGAGGGATGTGGACGTGGAGGGCACCAGATCGATGGCGAACGTCTGGCAGCGGTAATTCATGGTGGGTGTGAGCACGTACACCGTGCGTGCCGCATCGAAGCCTTCCTGGGAAAGCATATTCATGATGGGGCCGAACATGGTGTCATCGTTCATGTTGTGGCCGTACAGGAAGCATCCGCCGTCGGAGAAGTCCGCGGCATTTTCCTCGGACAGGAAGATGGACCCCTTGTGCACGATGGGATTGGTGGCTCCCGTGAAGTCGACGTTGAGATAGGAGTCGTCCGATTCCCCCTGAACGATAGGATAGCTGATGGTGGTTCCGGGAACATAGACCCACCCGACCACATCGGCATTCTTCTCCGCAAGAAGGTCCCAATCCACAGTCATATTGGCGAGCTCGTCGGCATCGGGCTCCTTGAAGGCCTGCTCGGCGATCTCATCGTAGGTTTTCGTGCCGCTCCAATAGCTCCAGCCTATGAACGCGAGCGTTCCGAGGCTGGCGACCAATACGACGACGGCCACGGCAAGGGCGATCTTCCAGCCCCGGCCTCCCCGGCCGCCGCCG
>CAUWJA010000098.1:0-5860 GCA_963558905.1 uncultured Eggerthellaceae bacterium | reverse complement strand
TGCAGGGATATCTTGCCACCGTCGCCTTCACCGGGGTCCAGGCTCTGGAGAAAGCCCGGCGCAAACCCGACGTCATCCTGCTCGATGTCGGCCTTCCCGATATCGACGGGTTCTCCGTCTGCCGCCGCCTGCGCGAGGCGGTCTTGTGCCCCATCATGTTCCTGACCGCGCGCATTGAGGATGCCGACGCCATAGACGGGTTCGCTGCAGGGGCGGATGATTATGTGACCAAGCCGTTTTCTTTGGAGGTGCTCGGCGCACGCGTGAAGGCGCAGCTGGCTCGCGAGTCGAGGGTGCGCAAACCGTCCGCACTGCGCATCGATGATGTCCTGTCCATCGACTTCGCGGCTATGACCGTGTCGGTCGACGGCGTCCCGGTGCCGCTTGCCCGCAAGGAATACGAGATCTGCGCGCTTCTGGCGAAACACCCCGGCCAGGTTTTCGATCGCGACATGATCCATGCATCCGTCTGGAGCCAGCCCGGTGACAGCTCGGTTGTAACCGAGCATGTCCGCCGTTTGCGGCATGGTATGCCTTCGCTTTGGCGGCGGACAACGTGTATTACGGAAATCGGACCGTTCAGTCGGGGCTCTATATCTACGACGCCGGACGAGACGCCCTCATTCCCGCGGAATCTCTGGATTGGCGGCTGGGGAGCGTGGATTCAGAGTATTCGGATGTCCAAGATGACGTCTATGAGGTCTACATATCAAGCTATGTGAGCGACACCCGCTATGAGCGAAGCATCGAGCTCGGATCGGAATCGGCGGCTTTGAACCTGCATATCGAAGACGTCGATGTCGCATTCGCCGAGTACGCAAGCTCGGCTCCGGCAGATGATCCGGGTTTGGTCGATGTGGAGAACGTGGCGGAATACGACGCAGCCGAAAATTCCCGCCG
The DNA here is from genome assembly GCA_963558905.1 of uncultured Eggerthellaceae bacterium. Classification (GTDB taxonomy): domain Bacteria; phylum Actinomycetota; class Coriobacteriia; order Coriobacteriales; family Eggerthellaceae; genus Slackia. The sequence continues at coordinate 4,960 of CAUWJA010000098.1, read as the reverse complement.
GGGAGGTGTCGGGCAGATCGAGACCGCACTTGCGGCGGTCGATATCGATTCCGAACTGGTGGTTTCCCGGGTGGCCTATTACGTCTACGCCCCTCCTCCCGCCTTGTGGCGCGTCTTGAATGTGATGGCCCTGCTGGTCATCCCTGTGGCTTTCGCCGTCTGCTTCGTCTTGGTTGCGCGGGCGTTTTACCGGGCCAAACTGGAACGGCCCATTGAGGCGATGGGTGAAGCGGCCCGTCGCATAGCCGCCGGCGACCTCGACTTCTCCATGGCCCCACCGCCTGAAGGCAGCCATGATGAGCTGGACGGCCTGTGTGCTGCTTTCGAGACCATGCGCGAAGAGCTTGAGCGGGCCAATCGCGAGTCGTGGCGTCAGGCGGAGGTGCGCCGCAGGGGCAATGCCGCTTTCGCACACGACATGAGAACGCCCCTGACCGTGCTCAAAGGACGCGCCGAGATGCTTTCGGCAGCGTCGTTTTCGGGTGAAATCGACGCCCAGCGCGTTGCGTCCATCGCTTCGGCGCTCTCGTCCCAAGTGCAGCGCCTGGAGCTTTACGTGGAATCGATGCGCCAGCTCGCCGCAGCGGAAGACTGCCCGGTTGCAAAAAAACCGGTCGGCATGCAGCCATGGTTCGCCGGGTGCGCCCAGAGCGTCGAAGATGCCGCCAGTGCCGTCCGCCTTTCCGAGTGCGGCGACGGCGGTCTTTCGGTCCATGTCGAGGCGTCGGGGTTGCCGACGGTTGCGTTGATGGATGACGCCGTTGTCGGCCGCGTTGTGGAGAACATGGTCGGCAATGCCGCCCGCTTCGCGGCATCGCAGGTCAGCGTCAAAGTGTCGTGGCATGAAGGCATGCTCGAGGTCTGCGTGCAAGACGACGGTCCGGGATTCGATGAATCCGCACTGGCGCACGCGTGCGATGCGTACTGGCGCCATGGCGCCTCCGATCGGGGGCACCTTGGATTGGGCTTGAGCATTTGCTCGGGGCTGTGCGCGCGGCATGGCGGTTCGTTCGAAATCGCCAATGCACCCGGCGGGGGAGCGCTGGTCACGGCCTGCTTTGCGGCTCCAGTGCCTGATGCTTCCGATTCGTCAGATGGAGTTGGCCTCCAGTAGAGATTTGCCCCGTAGGCTTCAATCAGACGGATTCGAGGAGGCGTTTGATGAAGCTGAAAGGCATCTCTTGGAAAGCGGTTGCGGTCTGCGTTGCGGTTGCAGCCGTTCTGGTTGCGGTGTGCATCGCATGGGGTCCCGAGCTGTTCGCATTCTTCGCGGATGGCGCGCGTTTGCAGGCATGGGTTGAAGCCCAGGGCGCATGGGCGCCCGCGGCCATGGTTGCGCTCATAGTCGCTCAGGTGGTCATAGGGTTTCTGCCCGGCGAGCCTGTCGAATTGGGCGCCGGCTACGCGTTCGGATTCTGGGAGGGCACGTTTCTGTGCCTTGCGGCGAGCGCGATCGGCACCGCCATCGTTTTGGTTCTGTGCCGGACGTTGGGCATGCGCGCCGTGGGGCTGTTCTGCGATCTTGAGAAGCTGGAAAGCCTTTCATGGCTTCGCGACACATCGCGCTTCGAACTGGTCATGTTCGTGGTGTTCCTCATTCCCGGAACGCCCAAGGACCTGCTCACCTACGCGGCGGGGTTCACGGGCTGCCCGGCGTGGCGCGTAGTGCTCATAGCCACGTTCGGACGCATCCCCTCCATAGTCTCGTCGACTGCGGTGGCCGGCCTTGCCGCCCAAGGGCAGTGGGAGATAGCCGCCTTGGTGGCGTTGGCCACTGTGGCGCTGGTGTGCGTGGGGCTTGCGGGGTATGCGGTCATGGCCAGGCGAAGGGCGAAGGCGGTCGGCTGACGCGCGAAGATCATGCGCCTATGGCCCAGAGGTTGAGGCATTGGGCCAGGATGCGTTCTTCGTCCCAGAGAAGCCCGCTGCGCCGTTCGCTGTTCGGGTCGGCTATGCTGAAGCGGCCGTTGCCGTCGAATCCGGAAATCACGATGAAATGCCCGATGGTGGTGAAATCCCCTGGTCCCACGCTTGCGATAACCGTCTTTCCGTCGGCCAATGCCGCCTTGACGGCACCGGCATCGGCGGGAAGCTCTTCGCTGGACAGGCCGAGCAGGCGCGCGCCTTCGCCCATCAGCCGCCAGCTGGTCATCCCTTCCTCCACGAATCCGTTCTGCTCTGAAAACGCGCACATGGCTGCGGGATCCAGATCGGTGCGGCCGGTCTGGCAGATGTAGGCCATGTCCAGGCATGTCGGGCCGCAGCCGTTTTCGCCGACCGTGCCGTCTGCGTAGGGTTCGCCCGCCCATGAGGGGTCTGTTTGGAGCAGGAGGGGGACCGATCCTTTCTGCCAGAGGTTCACCGGCGTGCTGCCGCCTGCGGCGGTTCCCTCCTGCGCGGCGTTGTCTGCGGATGGGGCGAAGGCGGCAGCGACCATACCGTACATGGCGGGTGCTGCGGTGACGGCCAAGGCGATGGCGAGCGCTGCGGCAGCCATGGCCGCGACGACGGACAATCCGCTTCGCGTGCGGTGCCTCTGCGGCCTGTCGGGGTATGGACGGCTGTGGGATTGCGTGCGGTGATATGGATTCATGGCTTCTCCTCCGATGGCGGCTCCGATGCTTCCATGCTAGCCGCGGATGCTCTTAAGCTTCCCATAGCGCAAGGTGACGGATTGCTTGCGTTTCTTAAGGGCAGCTGGGATTTCTTAACGAAACCTTATGAGTGCCGCGTGTTTCGGTGATGGACGGAGCCGGCGCTCAGGGCGTTGGACGGCCGCGCTATAATTCGACCCATGGAGACTATCGGCAACAACCACGGGGTATCGGATCCGGCGCGCTTTCCGGGCGTGCCGCGCATTCTTGTCGTGGATGATGAGCCGGATATCGCCGATCTTGTGGTCGAAACGCTTTCAGCCGAAGGGTTCGACGCGGTCGCGTGCCTGAGCGGCGATGAGGCGCTGGCGCAACACGGCCGGACGCCATTCGACCTGCTGATCCTTGATGTGATGATGCCGGGGATGGACGGCTACGAGCTGTGCCGGCGTGTACGTGCCGCATCCGATGTGCCCATCATCTTCCTGTCGGCGAAAATCGAAGAGGCCGACAAAGTGGTCGGCTTGATGCTGGGCGGAGACGATTATGTCGAAAAGCCCTTCAAGAAACGCGAGCTTGTTGCGCGCGTGAGGGTTCTGCTGCGTCGGGCCGAGCATGTGCATCCCCGACGAGCCGGACGGGTTTTCGAAGCCCGCGGGATATCGATCGACGCGGATGCCCATACGGCGGCTTTGCATGGCGAACCGTTGTCGCTGACCCCCAAGGAATTCGGCGTGCTGCAGATGCTCGTGTCCCAGGCGGGCGCTGCGGTTTCCTCCCGTGAGCTTTACGAAGGGGTTTGGCATGAGCCGTTCACCGATGCCGCTGCCAATTCGGTTATGGTCCACATCCGCAACCTTCGCAAGAAGCTTGCGGCCATCGATTCGTCCGAGTCGCCCATCGAGACGGCGTGGGGCGTGGGGTATCGCATCGGGTTGCGCGGCGATGGCAAGCGGAAGGGGTGCCGGCCATGACCGCGCTGAAGACCCTTCAGGCTCATGATCTGGTTCGGCGGCTGGGCATGAGCCTGGCGCTGATGCTTGCCGCCTATACCTGTGCCTTCGCCGTTGTCGCCGCGATCGCGCAGGTATCAATCGTTCCCCGCGTGGCCGATGCCGTTGCCGAATCCACGTCGCATTGGATCATCATGGATGCCGACGGCTACCGCGACTTCGTCAAAGAAACCGAAGGCGACGGGTCTCGCTGGGATGTATGGCAGACCGATGACGGTGGATATGCCGTTCGCAACCTGGATACCTACGACAAGGTCAGGGCCCTCAAGGTCCCTGCGGCATTGCTCCTGTATGCTGCGGGGTGCATTGCGGTGTTCGCCATCGTGCTGCGCCGCTCCATCGGGTATTTCGACTCGTTGGCTTCGGCCATCGGCGGACTCATGCGGCGCGCGGATGCCCCCATCGAGTTGCCGGACGATCTGTCGGTGGTGAGGGCCGAGTTGACGGAAGTCCGCGAACGGGCCCTGGCCGACGACCGTGCCGCCCGTGCGGCCGAGGAGCGCAAAAACGACCTGGTGGCATACCTTGCCCATGACATCAAGACGCCGCTCACTTCGGTGGTCGGGTATCTTACGTTGCTTGATGAAAATCCCGATCTGCCGCGGGCGACCCGTGAGCGTTATGCCCGCATGGCACTGGAGAAGGCCGAGCGCCTTGACGGTTTGGTGGATGAATTCTTCGAAATCACCCGCTATAACTTGAAATCGATGCCCATCGAGCGTGAATCCATCGATATGGGAATGCTGTGCTCGCAGGTGGCCGACGAGCTGTTCCCCGACGCCTCTGCGCGCGACGTGTCCATAGCGGTCGAATGTCCGGTGCCGATCCGTGCGTTCGTCGATCCTGACAAGATGGCGCGGGCGCTGTCGAATGTGGTACGCAATGCGGTGGCATATGCCGAAGGGGGAAGCGCGGTGTCGGTGAGGGTGGCGGATGCCGGGGGCTCCCGTGTCCGCATCGAGGTGGAAAACCGCGGACGCGAGATCTCCCAGGCGCATCTGGAGGCCATCTTCGAGAAGTTCTTCCGTGAAGATGGCGCCCGGGCGACACGCAAGGGAGGCGCCGGATTGGGTTTGGCCATCGCGAAGGAGATCGTGGCGGCCCATGGCGGAACCATTGCGGCATCGAGCGAATCCGGCATCACGGTGTTCACTCTGGAATTCCCCGCTTAGTCGCCGTCGCTCCTTCAGGTGCTTTCGGGAGGAGGAAGGGAAGGGGGAAGCGGTTTCGGCCCCCTTCCCCATGTCTTGGTCTAGGCTTTCATTCCGCAGGGGCCGATACCTGCTCCGTCGGGGTTGCGGTCCAGCCGCATGGCCTGGTAAAAGCCCCAGCCGCCGGCGACGTTGGCGCAGG
>CAUWJA010000097.1:0-5892 GCA_963558905.1 uncultured Eggerthellaceae bacterium | reverse complement strand
CCATCATAGAGGCGTGATGTTCGCATGGGTCCGAGGTCGTGTCATGACCGGGCCCCGTTACCGGAAAGCAAACGAAGCTCAAATGCAGTAGAAGGAGTGGCACGTGGCGCGGAAGAGCTCTCAGTCCGCAAATACGGGTAAGACCCGGAAGAAAGATGAACGCGTACCCTTGAAGAACGCCGCGGGTAAAGGCGCTTCGGATCGCGCTGCCCGTTCGGGCGGCGGCCGTGCGCCTGCCCAGGCGGAACCTGAAATCCGGTCTCCCCGTATTTTCGACGAACGGACGAAAAGGGATATCGTCGGCGTGGCGTTCGGTGTTGTGGCCGTCGCATTGCTCATCCTCGCTTTCACAACACCTTCCGGTCTTGTGTCGTCGGTTGTCTCCGATTTCCTCCATAACCTGCTGGGTGCCGGCGTCTATGTGCTCCCGTTCCTTCTTATGGTGATCGGTGCCAGCTTCATTGTGCGGACCGACAAGCCTTTCGTCGCGTTGCGCATCTGCGTCGGCTCCGCCATGGTTTTCGTAGCCTTGCTCGGATTCCTCTCGGCATTCACCCCCGGCGCCGATGCCGATCTGTCCTTGCTGTTCGAGATGGATTCCGTCAGAATCCGCGGCGGCTGGATCGGCAGCGGATTCGCCTGGGTTCTCATGGAATTGTTCGACCTGCCTGTCACCTGCGTGCTGCTGGCCGGACTTGCCATCGGCGGTGCCGTCGTCATCGGATTCTCCATTTCCGGCGTCGTCGACCGCGCGCGGGGGAGGGCGGAAGAGGTTCGCCGTGAGCGGGAAGCCCGTCGTGAGGCGGAAGAGGAATTCGCCGGGACCCAAAGCGGGCCCTTCGCCTCCGAATCTCCTGCGCGCTTCGGTTCTCCGCGCATCCGTCGCAATGCCATGCCCGATGTTCCCCGCGACCTGTCGCGTCCGCGCCGCGCATCCCAGTCGCTTTCAACCCAACTCATCGATCGAAACGGCAAGATGAATCTGTCTGCGGGGGAGGACGTCCAAAGCGGTCCCGATGCTGCCGATGTGGGGATGTACTGGCCTGATGAATACGCTTTCGGCGCCCATACGGAGCCTGTCGGGCAGGTGGAAGATGACGCGGCTCCCGCTCCTGCCATCACGCGCAAGCTGAACCGTCGCAAAAACAGCGACGCTGCCTCTGCGGCCGAGTCGGGAAATGCAGCCGAATCGAAGGCTGCCAAGGTGAAGGCTTCCGGTAGAAAGCGCGCAAAAGCCTCCGATACACCCGAGGTGCGCGATGGTTTCGCACTGCCGCCTGTCGATTACCTCAAGCGCACCGTCCGCGGTGCCGCCAACAAGGCATCCGACAAAGAGCTTCGGGAAACCGCTTTGCTGCTACAGGAGACACTCGCGGATTTCAGCATCATGGCCGGTGTTGTCGGCTGGGTGGCGGGCCCTACGGTCACGTTGTTCAAGGTCGACCTTCCCAGCGGTGTGCGTGTGAGCCGCATCACCGCGTTGCAAGATGACATTGCGCTCGCGCTTGCCGCGCCCGGCGTCCGTATCTTCGCTCCCATTCCGGGTACGAACTATGTCGGAATCGAGGTTCCCAACAAAACCCGCGAAAACGTTTTGCTCGGCGACATCATCACCGAGGCGCATGGCGCGCCGCTTGAAATGGCCATCGGCAAAGACGTTGAAGGCCATGCCATAATCACTGACTTGGCCAAGATGCCCCATCTTTTGATCGGCGGTACTACGGGTTCCGGTAAATCGGTCGCCATCAATTCGATGATCATGTCCATCTTGATGCGCTCGACCCCTGATGAGGTCCGGTTCATCATGATCGACCCCAAGCGCGTCGAGTTCACCCCTTACAACGGCATCCCCCATCTTTACGTGCCGGTGGTCACCGAGAACAAAGAGGCGGCCAGCGCTTTGGCGTGGGGTGTTGCCGAAATGGAGCGCAGGCTCAAGGTTCTCTCCAAGCATGCCGTGCGCAACATCAACCAATACAACGACAAGGTTGCTTCGGGGGAATTGGATATCGAGGGGGCCGATGAGCCCGTCAAGAAGATGCCATACATCGTGATTGTGATCGATGAGCTTGCCGACCTCATGATGAATGTCGGCAAGGAAGTGGAATTCTCGATCAGCCGAATCGCCCAGCTTGCGCGTGCAGCGGGCATCCACCTGATCGTTGCGACGCAGCGCCCTTCGACAAATGTCGTCACGGGCCTGATCAAGGCAAATATCACCAACCGAATCGCGTTCAATGTCGCCTCCGGCATCGATTCGCGCGTCATTCTCGATACGCCCGGTGCGGAGAATCTGATCGGCTTGGGAGACATGCTCTTCAGCAAGCCGGAGTATGCCAAACCGCAGCGTCTCCAGGGCTGCTTCGTCTCGGAAGATGAGATCGAATCCGTTGTCGAATTCCTCAAAGAGCAAGGTGAGCCTGAATACCATCAGGAGATTCTCAAAACGAACCTCATCACCCAGGGCGCTTCTGCACCTGATGGTTCAGGCGGGTCGTCTTCGGCAGATGATTCGCTGCTTTGGGATGCTGCCGAAATCGTGGTGTCCAGCGGTCTGGGGTCTACGTCGAACATCCAGCGGCGGTTGAGTGTGGGGTATTCGCGCGCCGGCCGTATAATGGACATGCTCGAGGAAAAAGGTATCGTAGGCCCTCCCAACGGCAGCAAGCCCCGTGAGGTTCTCGTCAGTGATGCCATGGAGCTTGAAACCCTCAAGGCTTTCGAAGCGCACGATGATGATACCTGTCCGTTTTAGCGAAGGAATAATGCCATGTACGACTCTATGCAATTCGGCTCGATACTGAGGCGGGCTCGTGAAGAGCGTCGCGAAGACCTGCTCAGCGTTGCACGTAAGGTTCGGATTCGCCCCGACATCCTTGAAGCGATTGAGAATTCCGACTTCGAGCATATGCCTCCTAGGGGATATGCCCGCAATATGATCAATGCATATGCCCGATACCTGGGTTTGAACCCGACCGAGGTCGTGAAGCTCTATCTTGACGCCCAGTATCAGCATCAGCTTGATGCGGAGCGCGGACAGTCTGCGCCCTCGGTGTTCGACATGTCCGGCGGAGACAGGAGAGCGGTCGGTCCCAGGCGCAGTGCAGCTTCTTCTGTGGACATCACCCGGGGTTTGGACCCCGTGGGGTACGATAGCCGCAGACGCAACTTCCCGGGACAGCGCGATGTGCTGGATTCCCGCGTAGACTCTGCTCTCACGCAGCAGATGAATCCCGTCGGAAGGCGCGACGATCAAGGCTTCAACGACCGCGGTCCTCGAAAGCCCGATTCTCATTCATCCAGGAACCCCAACAGGTATTCCGCACCCCAGCCCGGCAGGTTCGGTGGGGGGAAGATGGCCATCGCCATCGCTGTGGCGGTTCTTCTCATCATAGGCATCGCCATCGCTGTCGCCATGAACATGTCGAAGGCTCCTTCCGGGGATCAGGGTGAAGCCCAGCAGATGAGCATCACGGGATTGCCGGGCAGCGAGAACACTGCCGTATCCGATACTGCAAAGGACCAATCGACTGAAACTCAGGAACAGGTGACGGAGCCTGAGCCTGAGCCTGTCGCCCCTACGAAAACCGTCATCGAATATTCGGTCGCGGACGGTGAATCGGCGTACATTGAGATTTCAGTGAACGGCAGCTATGTATTTGCCGACTACGCTGACGGGCCTACTTCCTCGTCTTTCGATGTGACGGCTGATTCAGGGGATCTTGTGTTCGTCACAACGAACCCAGAGGCGGTTACGTTGACCCAGGATGGCGAGCCGGTTGAGCTTTCCGCCGATGACAGCGGCATCGTCAATCTCACGTTCAAATTCCAGGATGTCCTCGACGCCTGGAATGCCGAGCAGGAAGCGAAGGCCGCTGAAAAACAGCAGAGCTCCGGGTCCTCATCCAGCACGTCCTCGGGTTCCAGCTCGTCTTCGAGCGGCCGGTAATTCCATCCCGTTGTAGGTTTGATCAGACGCGTCACGTTCAAGAAAGGAATGTCACATGGCAAAGGATTCCAGTTTCGATATCGTATCGACCGTCGACATGCAGGAAGTCGACAATGCGTACGGACAGGTGAAAAAAGAGCTCGTCCAGCGCTATGACCTCAAGGATAGCGGCTCTGAGGTGAGCCTCGATAAGGCGGTGAAGAAGCTCACCGTCAGCGCTCCGAGCGATTTCGTGGCCAAACAGGTGGTCGATGTGGTCTCAAGCAAGCTCGTCAAACGCGGCATCGATCTCGCTGCGGTCAAATGGGGCAAGCCCGTTGCGGCCGCTGGCCAGAGTGTCCGTGTGACCGCCGACATCATCGAGGGCATCGATAAAGAGACCGCTGGCATCATCAACAAGGATATCAAGGCGCAGAAATTCAAGGTCAAGGTGACCATCGAAGGTGACAAGCTCCGTGTCAGCTCTCCCTCCCGCGATGCGCTTCAGGAGGTCATCGCCTTCCTGAAGGGCAAAAATTATGGTCAGCCGCTCCAGTACGTCAACTACCGTTAGGAATTCGCGTGGCTTTCCCCAACAACCAATGTTTTCCAGCGCAACCTCTTCGTCGTGTATGCTTCATTACTCTGGGTTGTGCGAAAAATGAAGTCGATACGGCAACCATGAAGCGCCGCGTGCTCGATGCGGGCTATGTTCTGACCGATGACCCTGAATCAGCAGATGCCATCATCGTCAATACGTGCTCGTTCATCCAGTCCGCTACCGAGGAGAGCATAGATACCATCCTCGAAGTATGCCAATTGCCCAACATGCAAGAGGGCAGTGCGAAGCTGATTGTGGCCGACGATCTTGAACCGGAATTACCCGAAGCGCGTGCCTTTGTGGCGTGCAGCAAGGAAGACGATATCGCCGTTGTTCTCGATAGGCTATTCGCAGATGATCCGGCAAGCTCCCGCGTGCCGTCCGACGCATCTTCCTGCGCTGCGGTCCAGACCCGCGTGCAATTGGATTATCCAGCGGCCTATGTCAAGATCAGCGATGGGTGCGATCGGTTCTGCTCGTTTTGCATGATTCCGTACATCCGGGGCCGCTACCATAGCTTCGAATACGAACAGATCGAGCAAGAGGTTGCGGCACGGACGGCTGATGGTGCGCGGGAGATCACCCTCATAGCCCAGGATACGGGCCGATGGGGACGCGATCTTTCCCCCGCATCGAGCACTGCATCACTGGTTTCACGCCTTGCTGAACGGTTTCCCGACACCTGGTTCAGGATAATGTATCTTGAACCCGAGGGCGTGACCGACGAACTGCTCGAGGCCATGGCGTCGCATTCAAATATATGCAGATACCTGGATATTCCCCTTCAGCACTCATCTGCCCGTATTCTGGCCGATATGAACCGCGCAGGCGATGCCGAAGCGTTCAAAGCCATGGTGGATCGCATCCGTTCCCGTATTCCCGACATCACCCTTCGCACCACATTGATTGCCGGTTTTCCGGGTGAAACCGATGAAGATGTCGATGACCTCGAAGACTTCCTGGATGCTGTCGGATTCGATTACGTGGGCGTTTTTGCATTTTCCCCTGAAGAAGGGACGTGTGCTGCCGAACTTTCCGGTCAAATCGATGATGAAACCCGCATGGAGCGCGCCCAGCGGCTTCGCGACTTCTGCGATTCTGTGAGCTTTGCGCGCATCGCCGAACGCGAGGGGCGGGAAATGGATGTTCTTGTTCTGGGTGCGGAGGAGGATGGCCAACTGTTCGGTCGCGCCCAGTGTCAGGCCCCTGAGGTTGATGGCGTTGTGTATCTGGAGTCTGGCGAGCCCGGTGAGTTCGTCCGTGTCGTCATCACGGATACTCTCGCTTATGAGATGGAAGGTGACATCGTTGGCTGACAGCAATGGCATGGTTCCAGGTTCTGGTCCGACGGTTTCCGAGAAAA
>CAUWJA010000096.1:0-5938 GCA_963558905.1 uncultured Eggerthellaceae bacterium | reverse complement strand
CAATTCCGAGCAGGCCTTTCCCGGAACGCAATTCCGCGAAGCCGCCAGATGCGATCAAGATTCCCGACAAAGTGACCGCATTGATGCTCAAACCGTCAAATCGAGCGCAAAAAACGACCGTCCGGGATCGGACGGTCGTTGCATTCGGTATGTTGCCTGCGCGGCGGTGCAGCCGAAGCCGGTGCCGCACGGGCATCGGCGCCGTTACATGCGCTGGGGAGCAGAGATGCCCAGGATGTTCAGCGTCAGAGCCATGACGGTGCGCACGGCGTCGCACAGTGCAAGGCGGGCCAGCTTGAGCTGCTCATCCTCGAGCTTGAGGATGGGGCACTCGGTGTAGAAGTGATGGAACAGGCCGGCCAGGTCCTGAGCGTAATGGGTCAGGCGGTACGGAGCGCGGTCGCGTGCAGCCAAGGCGATCAGGTCACCGAACTCGCTCATCTTGCGCATGAGGGCGATTTCAGTGGGATCGGTCAGCAGAGACAGATCCACGTCGGCGGGGATGACCTCGTCGGCGATGGCATCCATATCCAGGTTGTCCTCACCCGAATGGCCGGAGAAGTCACGCAGCATCTTGCAGATGCGGGCATGGGCGTACTGGTCGTAGTACACGGGGTTGGAGTTGTCCTGCTTCTTGGCAACCTCGATGTCGAAGTCGATGGGCTGCTCGGTGGAGCGGTCCAGCATCAGATAACGGGTTGCATCCACGCCGACCTCGTCGATGAGCTCCTCGAAGGTGATCATCTCGCCGGTGCGCTTGGACATGCGAACGGGCTCGCCGTCACGGAACAGGTTGACCAGCTGGCCCAGCATGACCTCGAGGGCTCCGGGATAGCCCATGGCGGCCAGAACGGCTGCGACGCGGGCGATGTAGCCGTGGTGGTCAGCACCCCAGATGTTGATCAGGTGGTCGAAGCCGCGCAGCTTCTTCCAGTAATGGTAGGCCACGTCGGAAGCGAAGTAGGTGTAGTCGCCGTCGGCCTTCTGCACGACGCGGTCCTTCTCGTCGCCGTACTTGGAGGAACGGAACCACACGGCGCCATCCATATCGTAGATGTCGCCCTGCTCGCGCAGGTTGCCCAGGCAGAAGTCGAACGGGCTCTTGCCGTCAAATTCGTCAGAGGGGATGTACATCTCGCGCTCGGACTGCCAACGCTCGAAATGATTGCCGAAACGCTCGCAGGTGCCCTTGATGCTCTTCATCATGTATGCATAGCCGTACTCGCGGAATTCGACCATGCGCTCGTGCTCGTCGGCATCGACCCACTTGTCGCCGTCGCGTTCGATGAGCTCCTTGGCGATGTCGTTGACATACAGGCCGTTGTAGCCGCCTTCGGGCACTTCGGCCTCATGGCCGAGCTGCTGCAGATAGCGGGCCGCGACGGACTCGCCGAACTTGTCCATCTGGACGCCGTGGTCGTTGATGTAGAACTCCTCGAACACGTCGTAGCCGGCATGGCGCATGAGCGCTGCAGTTGCGGAGCCCAGCGCGGCCCAGCGGCCGTGGCCAACATGCATGGGGCCGGTGGGGTTGGAGGAGATGTATTCGATGTTGACCTTGCGCATGCCCTCAGGGATGGTGCCCTTGCCGTAATCGGCGCGCTCAGAACGCACCTTGGCGATGACATCCTGCATGGCGGCGTTCTTCAGGTAGAAGTTGATGAAGCCGGGGCCTGCGATCTCAACCTTCTCGATGATGCCGCCTTCGGGCAGGGCGTCCACGATGATCTGCGCGATCTCACGCGGATTCATGCGGGCTTCCTTGGCGCATCGCATTGCAACCGTGCACGCCCAGTCGCCATGGCCCTCATCTCGGGGTCGCTCCAAGGTGACAGCGGGGGCCTGGGCCACCGCAAGCTTGCCGGATTCGATAGCGGAATCCAGCGCTGCGCTGATGATCTGAGTCAATTCCTCACGTGGTTGCATGGGATCCTTCCTTTACGTCCTGCGCCTCTAGGGCATCCGGATTCGCCGGATGCCCTGCTTTACACAATTAATTCGGAAATTGTACCACGCTTGGCAATCCCGAATGGAAACAATGGGAACCTACCCCCGAAATGCCACAATGAATCTGACTTCCCCGTTATGTCCATCGGGTCGAAAGCAAGACACCGGTACCGAACTCGGTCATTCACCTGCAAACAGGACGGACATCCGACCGAGACGGGGCCGCAACGGCCATGCGCAGTTTTACCGAAGATTATCTGAAGGATATGGGGAAGATGTCCGCTTCCTGACGGATAGGGGTCGCATCAGCGTATCATTGCGTTTTTCATCCGCCAGCCGGACCCGCACGACTGCCACGCGCCAAGCCTGCCCGCCCGACTCAGAACAGAAAGCTCCACATGGCATTTTCCGCAGTCCTCTCCCAAATGCTGGTCCTCTCATTCATCATCCTCATGGGCTTTCTGGCCCGCAAGCTCGACATCATGAGCGACGCCTTCGACGGCACCCTGTCAAGGCTGGTCCTCGACGTGACCCTGCCCTGCATGATCCTCGGTTCGGTCCTCACCTCAACCGAAGCCCCCAGCAAGCAGGTCATCTTCGACATCCTCACGTACTCCGTTGCCGCATACGCCCTGATCATCGCTTTGTCACTGCTCATTCCGCGCCTTTTGGGAAGCCCTAGAGACGAGCGGGGCGCCTACGCGTTCATGATCACGTTCAGCAACGTGGGATTCATGGGATTCCCCGTGCTGTCAACCATGTTCGGATCGGAGGCGGTGCTTTACGGCGCCATCTTCAACATCCCGTTCAATATCCTGGTTTTCACCATCGGCGTGCTGATGGTGGCGCGCCAAGGCGGCGTACGCGAAGGGGTCTCCCTCAAGAAGCGCCTGATCAGCAATGCGAAAAAGCTCCTCTCCCCCTCTGTTGTCACCTCCGCTGTCGCCATGGTCCTCGCCCTGTGCGGCGTCTACAACATGGGAACGCTCGGAGCCGCATTCCAGGCCATGGGCGAGCTCACCACCCCCGCTGCCCTGCTGATCATAGGCTCGTCGCTGGCGAAGTATTCGCCGCGGGAGATGCTTTCGAACTGGCGGTCGTACGTGATCACCGCCGTGCGCCTTCTGGCTGTGCCCGCCGCCGTGCTCTTCGCCTTCCGCCCGTTTGTCACCGATCCGCTGACATTGGGCGTCATAGTCGTGCTGTGCGGCATGCCCGTGGCGACCAACGGCCTCATGCTGTGCCTGCGCTACAACGGAAACCTCAAAGTCATGACCCAAGGCGTGTTCCTGTCCACTGTGGCGAGCATCATCACCATCCCCTGCCTGTCGCTGCTCCTGCAGCTTGCCTGACAGGCGCGCCGCGCTTCTGCGCGCTTCTTCCTAATCGGACGGACCAGAGTTATCATATGGGAGAATAATATCTGCACCCATCAACGTCCTCACCCGATCGAAGGAGATACCGTGTTGGATTTCGATGCCGCTTGGAAAGAGCTCCAAGCCATCCGACGACGCCCCGACAACAGCCTGCAATGGTCCAAGCGCGCGCCCCGCTACGACAGCACCGACGCGAAGAACCTCTATGCCGAGGAATTCCTGCGACGCGCCGACGTCCGCGATGGGGAATCCGTCTTCGACATGGGCTGCGGAACCGGCATGCTGGCCGTCGTTTTGGCGGAACAGGGACATGACGTCATCGCCGCCGATTTCTCCGAGGGCATGCTCGGGAAATTCGCCGAGAACATGGCCCATCGCGGCATCGCCGACGAATCCATCCGCCGCATCCTCATGAGCTGGGAGGACGACTGGACGGCGTTCGGGCTGCAGCCCGACATGGTCGATGTCGCCTTCGCCTCGCGCTCCATCTCCGTCGCCGACCTGCGCGACGCCCTTACGAAGCTGACCCGCATCGCCCGCCGCCGCGCCTGCATCACCATGACCACCGGCGTTTCACCCCGTGTCGACCCCGCGGTCCTGCATGCATGCGACATCCCGGTAGCAGCTTCGCGCGACTACCTGTATGCCTTCGGGCTGCTGGCGCAGGCGGGGTTCGAACCCACCGTAAGCTACATCCGGTCCGAACGCAAAGACACGTTCCCCTCAGTCGAATCCGCGCGCGAAGACTTCTTCGCCATGATCGACTCCGGAGCCCCCGAGCTGAGCGGATCGGAGCTCGAAGCCGCGCAGGAGCGCATGTCCGCATGGCTCGATGAGCACCTCATCGACAATCCCGACGCCGGAAAACCCGACAAAAAGGGCCTGCCGCAAGGCAAGCTCACCCTCGATATGACCCGAATCGTCTCATGGGCCTTCATAGCATGGGACACGAAGAAAGGAGCCTTTTGATGCTGAAACGGTCTTTTGAAGATGATCTGAAGCGGGCGGTCGCCTACCATGGGCATCTGTGCGCCGGTCAGATGAACGGAACGCGCATGGCCCGGTACGCGCTGGAATACTTCGGCATCGAAGACCCCGATACCTTCCGCGACCTGGTGGTTTTCGTCGAATGCGACCGATGCCTGGCAGACGCCGTGGGAACGGTGACAGGATGTACCATGGGACGCCGACGTCTGAAATGGATGAATTACGGCAAGATGGCCGCCACATTCTTCAACATGCAGACAGGTGAGGCGATCCGCCTGGTCAGCACCACCGAGCGCTGCACGAAAGACGACGACATGTTCGAATGGTTCGGTTCTCGCAGCGACGAGGACCTGTTCACCCTCCAGCACGTCGAGGTCACCATCGGCGAGCAGGAACTGCCGGGAGCCGCCCATACGCATGCATTCTGCGACCGCTGCGGCGAAGAGGTCACCGGCGGACGCGAGGTGGTCCGCGACGGCGAAACCCTGTGCCGCGCCTGTGCAGAAGGCGGATATTACCGTATCATCGACGCTGAATGAAAACGCGGCATCGCCATCGCAGGCGCGGGTCGGAAGCGACCGAAGATCCGCAGCTGGCCGCGATGGACGCAACAGCCGCAGAAGAAAGGTACCCGAAATGCCAATGATCTCCCTTGAAGAGGCGCGCGAACTGGTTTGCTCCCATGTCCGCACCATGCCCGCGCAAACCGTGGATCTGCTCGATGCGGCAGGCCGCGTCAGCGCCACCGACCTTCGAAGCGATATGGATGTAAGCCCGTTCGCGCATTCCGCGATGGACGGTTTCGCCCTGTTCAGCGATGATGTGGCGGACGCATCGGCCTCATCGCCCGTCGTGCTCGACGTCGTAGGCGAAGTGCCCGCAGGTTCCGTGTTCGACAAGACGCTGCAGCACGGCCAGTGCGTGCGCATCATGACCGGAGCGCCCACGCCCCCCGAAGCCGACGCCGTGGTGAAATACGAGATCGTGGCCACAGTCGAAGGCGACGGCCGCACGGGAAGCCGCGTGGCGTTCTCGGCTCCGGCAAAACCCGGCGACAACGTGCGCGCCGCCGGCGAGGAAGCCAAGGCGGGCGAGGTCGTCGTGCGAGCGGGCGAAGTCATAGGGACGGCAGGCATAGGATTCCTTGCAGGCTGCGGCGTGCTCGAAGTGCCGGTGTTCCGACGCCCCCGCGTTGCCGTCATCGCCATCGGAAGCGAACTGGTGCAGCCCCCCGCCATCCCCGGTCCCGGGCAGATCCGCAACTCCAACAGCTACGCGCTGGCAGCATGCGCCCGGGCGGCCGGCTGTGAGGCGCATGTGATGCCCATCGTCCTCGACGATGAGGAAGCACTGGAAGCAGCCGTGCGCAGCGCCGCCTCCGAATACGATTTCGTCATCACGTCGGGCGGAGCCAGCAACGGCGATTTCGACTTCATCAAACCGGTGGTGGAGCGACTGGGCACGCTGCTCGTGACCACGGTCAACATGCGGCCCGGCAAAGCCCAGACATTCGGCCTGGTCGACGGCACGCCCGTATTCGGCCTGCCCGGCAACCCCGCTGCGGCATATGTGGGCTTCGAGCTCATCATCCGCCCTGCACTGCGCAAGATGCAGGGATTCTCCGCACT
>CAUWJA010000095.1:0-5949 GCA_963558905.1 uncultured Eggerthellaceae bacterium | reverse complement strand
AATCAAAACCACCCGTGATAACGGGTGGTTTGCTCTTAGGGTGTAACCCAAGGGATGCCGGCCAGCGCCTAAAGACGCCGGCCTTCACCCTGTTCAGGCCCGACTGCCTTTGACCCGTGGCGTGCCGGTGAAACCGGCCGTCCGTCACCTCGTCTTGAACGGGTCCTCGTATTCCTTCACGCTTAGCTTGTCCAGCGCGATGTCCGCGGCTTCCTGCTCCCTGATGTACTTGGCGATCGTCGCCTCGTTGAGGCCGACGGTCGAGACGTAGTAGCCTTCGGACCAGAACTTCCTGTTGCCGAATTTGTACTTGAGATTCGCATGCTTGTCGAAGATCATCAGGGAGCTCTTCCCTTTCAGATACCCCATGAAGCTCGCGACGGAGATCTTGGGCGGTATCGCGACCAGCATGTGCACATGGTCCGCCATCAGATGCCCTTCTATGATCTCGACGCCCTTGTATTCGCAGAGCCTCCTGAGCATCTCCCCGACATCCTTCCTGATTTGTCCGTATATCGCCTTGCGCCTATACTTCGGCGTGAACACGATGTGGTACTTGCACATCCACTTCGTGTGCGACAGGCTGTAGGCTTTCTGGGCCATAGCCAAACACCACCTTTCTGCTCGGATTCCTGACGGCCTGAACATCGTCAATATCCGGCGGGAAGGTGGTTTTGTAAAGCAGATTGGCTACCACCCGCATAGCGGGTGGTTGTCTCGGCGCGGCTTCGCACGCGCCAGGCTGAAGCCATTAATCAGAAAAGCCGACCCGAATCGGGTCGGCTTTCAATCGCTGAGGACTGTGCTGCTGAAAGGCTTCGTTGCCGGAACTATTTCACAGCACCGATGCGGCAGATGGTGGTGCCGCAGTCGGGGCACTTGCCCTTGGTGATGGGCTTGCCGTTCTTCATGGTTCCCTCAACGGGATCCTTCATTTCCTTCTTCGCCTTGCATTTCACGCAATATGCCTCGATAGCCATATCGAACCTCCGTTAGCTTACGGGGCCCGAGGCCCCACCGATCGCAGCCAAGCCGGCCGCACTCAAAACGCAACTATGATACCCTAACTTGCCGCAAAGCCATCGGGATATGCATTCCTCCACAAACTGGCGCAAAATCTGCAAATGAGCTGCGGTTTTCAACTATGCGCTAGATGTTTTTCAGCAGCTCGACTACGAAATCGGCGCGTTCATCAAGCAGATCAGCGTTCACATTTTCAATCACATCGTCGGTTTCGCCGTAATACGCAGGCTTCGTCCCGTCCATACCGACAAGGCTCACCGCTTGAACACGATGCTTCAGCGCGAACGATGCTGCGCTCTCACGCCAGTTGATGGACGCAGACCCAATCGTCACGCCGCTTGCCTGAGATGCACGATGCAGGTAGCGCTTCATCCTGGAAGACGCCTTCTTCTGCTTGACCAAGCCTTCCTTTTCAATGGAGCACAGATCGCCGGCGCCGAGCGCTTCGAGATTCACGACAACCGCGCCGCGCATTTCGCTTGCGTGCTCGGCCAGAAACGCCTTCATGCCGCCATTGTCCATGAGCTCCGACCCCAGAGCCACAAACCAGATCTCCGTATTGATATCGCCCGCAGCGAAGGAATAGATCTGCTGCATGGGCGCGCTCTCGAACGGACGGGGCTGGGAATCGGTTGCGGACAATGCCTCAAGGGCTGCCGCCATGGGATCGACGGCAATCGGCATGGGTTCATCGAGATGTCCTTCGGCATAGGCCGATTCGGGATGGTCGGCAGGCGCTTCAGCTTCATGGACATCAGCCGCCTGGTCCTCCGCACCGGACTTCGAGAAGCGAGCGCGCAGATTGCTGAATCCGCCACCCTCCCAATCGTCATCGCGGAAGCTCTCCCAGCCGCCGCTCTTGCTACCGCCGCGGCGGGCATCGAAGGTGTCATCGACACCCAGCCATTCGGAAGCGCTGGTGTTGTCGTTCTTCTTGCGGCGGAACTTGCCGAAGAACTTGCTGATGCGACTCTGGGGCACATCCACGTAGCCAGGACCCGCGAAGGCGCCCGTTTCGGTCATGTCGGTCTCATATGCGGAATCATCCGCATCGTCGACGTACAGATCTTCAGGGTCGATGTTCTGCAGCAGCTCATCGCCCACAGCGCTGCCGGCGCCGGTGGTGGCGATGGGGGCGAATGCGCTGGTGGCGCTCACGGACTTGGGTGCCTCGGCGGCTTCGGCATCTGACTCACCGCCCACATCGATGGAAGGCAGCGACATTGCCAGAAGGCTCTTCGCTGCGGCCTGGCCGCCCTCTTCCTCCGCCGTGAAGGACAGCGGAGCGCGCTGCTTGAAGTCATCGGGCGAAATGGCGGGAACCGCAGGCTCTGCGGGCGGATTGATGGGAGGAAGGTCGAGCGGCGGAAGATTGAGCGAACCGACCTTCACGCTCGGCAGCTCGACGGCAGGAACCTGTCCTTCGACTTCGGGGATCGAAGGCGAGGGAACGACGGCGCGGCCCAAGGGCATGCCGGCCGCCGGCGCCTGCGAGGCCGCAGCCTGAGCACGCAGCTCACGGGCACGTGCCTGGGCCTGGGCCTGGGCCATCCTCTGCTGGAGCAGCTCGACGGGAAGGGCTTGGGTGGCTTCGGCCGAAGCGGGCAACGGCGCGGTCTGCAGCACCGCAGCCGATGAAGGTGCCGAAGGAGCTTCGGCGAGCGCCGCGGCTTCGGCGCGAAGAGCATCAAGGTCAAGATTGCCGGCATCCAACGCAGGCATGGCCGTGGTTGCATTCGGCGCCGCCGGCACAGGCGCAACCGCATGTCCGTCGGCCACCGCAGACGATGCAGGCTCAATGGGGCCGGTGGCCCCCGCATCGGCGACGACCGGAGCCATGGGGCCGGTGGCGAAGCTCTCGGCAACTACGGGAGCAACGGGTGCGGTGCGGTCAGGCGCGGCCACAGGGGCCACAGGGGATGCAGGCAAGGTCTGAGCTGGATGCGTGCCCAGGATATCGGCTGCCGACGGCATGGGTTCGGCAGGAGTCGCATGGTCCTGAGCACCCTTCGCCGCAGCCGCAGCAGCGGCGAACGTCCCCACGCCGCCCGCGGGCGCATCCGCATACCGCGAGCGCTGGCCGGCCGTCGGACCGGAATCCTTCTTCTTGGCTTTTTCGGTTGCCTTGCGGTACCAATCGGGAACAGACGCATCCGCAGCCGCAGCCGCGCCGGCTCCCGCAGCTGCAGCAACCGACGTCGCGGCAACCGCTGCGGCGGCCCCTGCAATGGAGCCTTCGGCGGCGCCATGCACAACTTCCGGTTCGGCCTGCCGACCCTCATCGCCATCGGAAGCGGCTGCGTTCTCCAGTGCTTCTGCGATGGTTTCAGCGGGAACGCTCGAAAGCGCAACCTTCGCCTCTTCGCGCGATCGCGTCATATCCTCTTCGCTGGGCTGGGCGATGGGCATGTCTTTGACCTGCACCAGATTCGCCGCAATGTCGAAGCTACGCGCAGCTCCCGGCACGGGCTTGCCGGTCATGGCCGCAATCGCAGCCTTCGCAACCGCCAACCCGTCAGCAGGTTCAGCGGGTTCGCCTTCATAGGACACGGTCGCCCCATCGGGAACCGCACCCGCTGCACGGGCCGCCTCTTCCCCGTAGATGTACCCCGAATCGGAAATGGGGGCTGCGCCCGCTTCGCCATTGCCTATCCGGCGGGCAACCTCGAGCATCACGGCCACGCCGGATGCGTTGCTGGTCGCAGCCTCGTTGTAGGGCGCGAACTTCTCAAGCGCCATGAACACCAGCTGCACTGCAACCAGCGCAGCGGCCACACCCAGAAGAACATTGATCGTGATGATGATCTCGGCGCTTGCGGAGGCGAAGACGAAGGCGCGCAGCGCCAGCAGAATCGGAATCAGCACCATGCCCACCAGCGCTGCCACTTTGAAAGGCGCGATGAGCTTCACCATGGACCGCGAGCAGTCCTTGCGAACTTTCCCGGAGTCGTAATTCGCCGTGACGATGATCTTGCGGCGGCGGGCACCCGCAGCGGCGGGTGAATAGGTGGGTTCGTATTTCGCCACAATGTTCTGGCTGACGCCTTTCATGAACAGACGCGACAGCACCGGCCTGTCTACGATTTCGCACACAAGAAGCGCAAGCGCGACAAGGGAGGCAACGAGCGCGGGCACGATGGCCTGGGGAAGCGCCATGGCCAGCACGGCGAACAGCACCGACACGATGCCGCAGATGGCTTTAGGCAGGTTCGAACTGGTCAGACACGTGAAATCTTCGATGTCCGCCGCAAGATGAGCGTCGGCACGAAGCTGATCGGCGATATAGAGAGCCGCTTGCTGCTCCTCTTCAGTGCCGGCGGGTCGAGCTCCGATCTCCTGTGAGAGATACGCTATATGGTCCATCGGTTTTGTCATAACTGCGCCTTTCGCAGATCATTCGCCTCGCATGAGGACATACGTGCTGGATAGTATACACCAAGGGTTATGCGGTCGAATCTCCCAGATAATCCCGCAAGAAGGCATCCGCCGTGCCCGCCCTCGTCCGCGCGGCCCGATAATCCTCCAACAATCCCGTGATATTCGCTTCATACGCCTGAACCACGGGATCGGACGGACTCGACGGAAGCTGGGCGGCCAGTTCGGCGGCTTTCGCATCCGCTTCGTTGTACAGCGCGTTCTGGGAATCAGCCGTCTGCTTGTCCTGGACATAGATGGCCTCATCGCTGGCAATGGCATACCCCATGGCCTCGATCCGCGTGTCGATATATGAACGCAGAACAGAGAAGTCCGCCGATGCGTAACTTGCCGAGGCTTCATCGAGCTTCTCTTTCGCCTGCGTGAAAACCGCCAGGGCCTCTTCGGATTTCGCTTGCGACGCCGAAACGTTCTCGACGGTCGTATCCGTCACCAATGCCGCAGCTTCCCGGGCAAGCCCGTCAGCCTCAAGGACCAGTTCCCAACACGATTCAACCGCCTCGCTCGCCGCAGCGGCGTTGCGGTCGGCGGCCATAAGGTTTGCAGCATGGCCGATCATCTCGCGGCGGGCTGCCACCGCTTCCTCAAGCTGATTGCATGCTTCCTTGTCCGAACCTTGGAGCATGAAACGGCCTGCCTTGCGGGCCAGCTGTTCGGCCGCATCAAGGTCTGCCACCGTTTGATCCAGCAACGGCTCCAGTTCGGCCATCTGGGACAGCGAATCATCGGTCACCGAAGAGGTGACCAGGGCATCCATCCGCACGATGACCTCGTCCGCCTGTTCGAGCTCCGCTATCCCCTGGTGGAGAAGCTCAATCTGCCCTGCATGATCCTCATAGGTTTTATACAGATACATCCCGAAAGCGCCGACAACGGCAACCGAGCAGGCGATGCCCGCAACCGTACCCACGATGCGGCGGGCTCGGCGGGCTTTCTTACGGCGTTTGATTTCGGCTTCAGGATCGGCGATGGCCGCAGCGCGATGCTTGTTGCGCGTTGCCTCGCCTTTCGAAAGATCCAGGGCCAGACCCGCAATATCCGCTGCGGTATAGCCTTTCGAAGAAGGGGCCGGGGACCCATCGGAGCCGGGGAGATAATCGGTCGTTTTCGGAGTCGGGTCACCTAAGCGCTTGCCCGGGAACGTGAACAGGGAAACGCCGCCCAGAAAACCCCTTGACTGCGGCTTTCCCTCGGCAGCATCGGCCTTCGACGAAAGGGCGTCCATGACCGACAGGGACAGCTCATTCGATGTCCCTGCGGTATTCTTCTTGATATGCAGACTCGCAGGAGTGATTCCCGACGACCGTTTTCTCCCGTTCTTTGCAGCCATGGCCCGAAACGTCCGTTCCCTACATGCCCGGACTTCAGCCTTGCGTCTGCCCGGCAGCGCAGCCGAACGACGACGCAGCTGCTTCGGCAACCAACTGGACGGCACGCTCCGACGAGCATACGGTCACATTCTTCGAAGGCAACGATTTCAAGAACATCTTC
>CAUWJA010000094.1:0-5998 GCA_963558905.1 uncultured Eggerthellaceae bacterium | reverse complement strand
GAGGGTTGAGATAGAGGAAGGGCCTGACCCAGAAAACCTGGGCCAGGCCCGATTTCGCCTCTTGACAATGTCCTGCTCATATTAAAATAGCGCACCGTCTCAGGTGCGCTATTTTCGTTTGGCGGACAGACAGGGGAAATGGAAAAGGGCCACCCGTCTAGGGTGGCCCTCAGCGCAGCGGCAGCTCTCAGCGGATTACGCGAAGATGAACATGAGAAGGAATGCCAGTGCGGCAACCCACATCAAAGGCTTGATGCCCTTCACTTTGCCGCGTGCAACCATCAAGACGACATAGGCCACAAAGCCCAGACCGATGCCGTTGGTGATGGAGTAGGTCATGGGGATTCCGATGATGACCAGGAATGCGGGGAACGCAATCTCCGGGGTCTTCCAATCGATGCCGCCGATTTCGCTCATCATCAGATAGCCGACAACGACCAAAGCGCCGCAGGTTGCCGCGCTGGACACCATGCCGAACAACGGTGCCAAGAATGCACATGCCAAAAACAGCACGCCGATGACGATATTGGACAGACCGGTACGTGCGCCGGCCGCCGCGCCGGAGGTGGATTCGACGAAGCTGGTGATGGAACTCGCGCCGACCAGGCCGCCGACTGCAGCTGCTGCGGAGTCCACAGCGAGGATCGGCTGAATATCTTCGACGTTGCCATCTTTGTCGATGAAGTCACCCTGCTGGCCAACCGCGACAACAGTGCCCATGGTGTCGAAGAAGTCACTCATCAGCAAACTGAAGACGAACAGCAGCAATGCGGGCTGAAGGAATACCTGGACGATGGCCAAAGTGCCGTCAACCTGCTGGAAGGGAGCCAAGAAGGTTTCGAAGTTGAGTCCGAAGCTCCATTCGGTGGGCAGCACGGTCACGCCCAGGGGAATACCGGCGATGACAGCGATGACGATGGAGATGAGGAGCGCGCCGCGGATATTGAGGACATGCAGGATGATTGCAGTGACCAAGGAGATCAACGCGACGATGGCGGTCGGTGCAGCGAGGTCGCCGAGCGCCAGAAGAGTGGATTCATCGCTGATGATGAGTCCTGCACCCTTAAGACCGATGAAGGCGATGAACAGGCCGATGCCGATGCCGATTGCCTGGCGCAGGCCGACGGGAATGGCGTCCATGACCGCCTTGCGGAGCCCGCACATGACCAAGATGAGGATGACGATGCCCTCTAGGAAGACCACGGCCATGGAAACGCGCCAGTCGACGCCTGCTGAGCCGCACATGCCGAAGGCGACAACGGCATTGATGCCCATGCCGGAAGCTAGGGCGATGGGGCGGTTGGCGATGATGCCCATGGCGATGGTCATGATGGCGGCGCCGATGCAGGTTGCGGTAAGGGCTGCATCGAACGGAATGCCAGCCGCAGAGAGGATGGACGGGTTGACAGCAACGATGTAGGCCATTGCCAGGAATGTGGTCAAACCGCCGAGGATTTCAGTCGAAACCGTCGATCCTCTCTGCTTGATCTTGAAGAATTGCTCCATGCGGATGATTCCCCTTTCTGAATCTCGGAATGTATATTGGGAGCTGAAACTGCAGGTCACAATGTACCACCGATGATATGCGCAGTGCTATGGATGAGGCGCTCGAATACGCCGGTGCGCAGGAGTTTTCGGCATGGACGCCGAATGTTTGCCGATTGGCTCAGATTTCAAAAATTTTTTCAAAATAGTGCTTGCAACGATTTTGATTACGTCGTAATATAGTCAGGCACTTTTGTTGCGGGCCTGTAGCTCAGGTGGTTAGAGCGCACGCCTGATAAGCGTGAGGTCACAAGTTCGAGTCTTGTCAGGCCCACCATCCGCGATAAATAAACGCTCCACCGTGAGCCACGAGCCGGTGGAGCGTTTATTCAAAAAGTGTAGTCTCCATGGGGCTTTAGCTCAGCTGGGAGAGCGCGGGCTTTGCAAGCCTGAGGTCAGGGGTTCGATCCCCCTAAGCTCCACCATCATGATTCTTTTTGGGCCGCAAGGCCCTTTTATTTTGCCCGGTTTCGATACAATGCATGACGCTGATGCACTGGAAGCCGGGGCTTTATAGCAGGAAGGGATGGCACGGGATGAATCGCATAGAAGCGTTGCACGCGCTCGGTCTCGATGAGGGCGCCACACCCGAAGACATCAAGACGGCGTATAAAGAAAGTGCCCAGATTCTGCACCCTGACCGTTTTGCGGCGAATCGCAAGCTCCAAGACCGCGCCACCGAGCAATTCAAACACCTGAATGAGGCATATGAGTATCTGACCAGCGGTCGGGGAAGCAAAGGTCCATCAGCAGCATCGACCGCTCGCACATCGCATGCGAGGACCGAATCCTACGTTGAAGCACAGCTGGCCGGGCTGACAGCAGCGCGAACCCAGCTTGTCTCGCAGCGGGATGCCGTGTACGACGAGCGTCGCAATGCTTTGGTCATGATAGGTTTGGGTGCGGTAGCCGCAGTATTTCTGCGTAGGTTCCTCCCCGCAGCCGGGTTGGCCAGCATGTTCATTATTTGGGGAATTGTTAATTTCGTCGGTTCCTTGGGTAATCTCAGAGCTCTGAATGACAATATTCAGCAGATAGATTTGCAGAGAAGGCAATTGGAAGAACAACTGGAAGAAGATTCATGAAACAAGAGAACATCCGCAATGTAGCAATCATCGCGCATGTCGACCATGGCAAAACCACGATGGTCGACCGCCTACTTTTTTCCGCGAACGTATTCCGTGAGAACCAGCAGGTTGCCGAGCGAGTCCTGGACTCCAATGATCAGGAACGCGAGCGCGGTATCACCATTCTTTCGAAAAACGTTTCCATCCATTACAAGGATGTGAAGATCAACGTCATCGACACGCCGGGTCATGCTGATTTCGGTGGCGAAGTTGAGCGCGTCTTGAACATGGCTGATGGTGCGCTGCTCATCGTCGATGCGTATGAGGGACCGAAGCCCCAGACCCGCTTCGTGCTCTCCCATGCTCTTGAGCTGGGCCTGCGCATCGTGGTTGTCGTCAATAAGATCGACCGCCCCAATGCCGATCCCCACGCCGCGGTTGATAAGGTGTTCGACCTCATGGTTGAACTCGGAGCCAATGACGAACAGCTTGACTTTCCCATCGTGTATGCGTCTGCGGTGAATGGCTATGCTCGCTTCGATCCTGAAGACGAGAACATGGACATGATTCCGCTGCTCGACACCATTCTGAAGGAGATTCCCGCTCCCGATGTAGAGGTCGATGCGCCTGTGGCCATGCAGGTCTGCACCATCGATCATAGCAGCTATGAGGGCCGAATCGGCATCGGCCGTCTCCGCAGCGGCGTCATGCATGAGAAAGAGCTCGTTCTCGTGCGCAAGTCGGATGGCAGCGAGTACAACGCCCAGGTTCGAAAGGTCTATACCTTCGAGAATCTCGGCAAAGCCGAAGTTTCTCAGGCACAAGCCGGCGACATCATCGCGGTCATCGGCATCGAGGATGCTGACATCGGCGATGTGATCACCGACCGCGAGAACCCTGTGGAACTTGCCCCCATCGCCGTGGAAGAGCCCACGATGGCCGTTGTTTTCGAGGCTTCCACCAGCCCCATTGTCGGCCGAGAAGGCGATATCGTCGGCGCCCGTCAGCTCAAGGAACGCCTCATGCGCGAAAAGGAAAGCAACATCTCCATGCGCATCGAGGAAACCGAAGACCATTCCGGTGTCCGCGTGGCGGGCCGAGGTGTTCTCCATCTGTCCGTTTTGATGGAAACCATGCGCCGTGAAGGGTTCGAGTTCCAAGTGGGTCGTCCGCAGGTTGTCTACAAGACCGATGAGAACGGCAACAAGCTCGAGCCCATCGAGGAAGCGACTGTCGATGTTCCCAACGATTACGCAGGCAAGGTCATCGAAGTCATGGGCACTGCAGGCGGTATCATGGAGGATATGGTGACCGATGAGTCCATAACCCATCTGACATTCCGCATCCCTTCCCGCGGAACGATGGGGTTGAAGACCCGCGTGCTTAACGTGAGCCATGGTGAAGCCATCCTGTTCCATCATTTCCGCGAATACGGTCCGTTCTCGGGTGAGATGACCGGACGTAAAAACGGCGGCATGATCGCCATGAGCACGGGTAAAGCCGTGGCGTATGCCCTCGATACCCTGCAGGAACGCGGGCGTCTGTTTGTAAGCCCCGGTGATGAGTGCTATGAGGGCATGATCGTCGGAGAGAGCGCAAAAGAGGGCGACATGGTGGTGAATGTCGAAAAGGCGAAGTCGCTGGGCAACCAGCGTTCATCGAGCGCCGACAAGGCCATCCAGCTGACGCCGCCCATCACGTTCACGCTGGAAGAAGCTCTGGAATACATCGAGGACGACGAGCTTGTCGAGGTGACGCCCAAGAGCATCCGTCTTCGCAAGCGCCTGCTATCTGCGGTTGAGCGCCGCAAGGCCAACAAACAGTAGCATACCCGGCGCTGTCCGCGTTCGAATTCTGGGCCGTACCATTATTGGTGCGGCCCTGCGTATGTTCATTGAGGTTTTCACCGTACCTTGTGAATCGAATATGGTTGTATCGTGTATGCATAACCGCGCATTTTCCCTTGTGAGAATATAGGCGCTACGAATTCTGCGCCTGGTATCTGGAGAAATCGAGCCAGAGTGATCTTGGAAAGGGTAGAGTGAATGAGAGCCTCTAGGATGGTCAAAATCGCATGCAGCGCGGCAGTTACCGCCGCTCTTGCAGCGTCGCTTTCGGCATGCGGGCAAAAAGATGCGGAAAGCCAAGCTTCATTGCTCGGCGATCCGTCTGATGTGTCCGGCGGCGTGGCCGCCGTGGTCAATGATGTGGAAATCGGCGAAAACGCGGTGACGTCCTACATAGCGAGTTTCCGCAGCATGAGCGGCTTGACCGAAGACACTGACTGGGCTCAGTGGCTGGTCGATCAGGGTTATACGGTTGAAGCGGCCCGTGAGGATATCGTCGATTATTACATCGACCAGGAGCTTCTGCGTCAGGCAGCTGAAAGCCAGGGCGTGACGGTTTCCTCCGATGACGTCGATACCCAGATCAATGCCATGAAATCTAATTTCGATTCAGAGGAAGCGTGGCAGCAGGCGCTTGAGAACACCGGCACCACAGAGGAGCTTTACCGGAGCATGCTGGAGCAGGAGATGCTCAAGCAGGGTCTTTATGAAAAGGTGGCAACCGCTTCTGAACCGAGCGAGGAAGATATGCTGTCGTATGCCCAGATGTATGCGACCGCATATGATGGAGCAAAAAAGTCGAGTCATATCCTGTTCAGCTCGTCCGACGAATCCACGGCGCAAGAGGTGCTCGATAAGATCAATTCCGGAGGGCTTGATTTCGCTGAGGCTGCAGCCCAGTATTCAACGGACACCGCTTCTGCAGAAGACGGCGGCAATGTGGGTTGGAACTGCATGGCAACGTTCGTGACGGAGTATTCCGATGCGCTCGATGAACTTGATGAGGGCGAAGTAAGCGGATTGGTGGTCAGCGAATTCGGCATCCATATCATCAAATGCACGGAAGTGTTCGAAGCGCCTGAAACCGTGACCTCGCTTGATCAGATTCCTACGGAATTCGTCGATTCGATCAAGGCATCTTTGGAATCATCGAGCAAGACATCGTCTTACAACGAGTGGATGGAAAACTTCAGGACGAATTCCAATATCGTGATCAATGACATGCCCAGCGATGTTGCCTACTATGTCGATCTCACCGGATACACGAAGACCGAAACCACGACGCTGCCCGAAACGGACGCGACTGATTCCGATTCGTCTGATGCATCTGATTCTGATACGGAAAGCGACAGTGGGGAAACCGCACCGGAGCCTTCTTCTGAATAAAGACATGGTCATGTCGTGAAACTGCGAAAAGGGCTTCACAAGAACTGACTTTTTGATATACTTCACTTTCGCTGTGATACACAGCCAATCGACGCAGTGGAGAGATGTCCGAGCTGGCCGAAGGAGCACGATTGGAAATCGTGTATGCGCCAA
>CAUWJA010000093.1:0-6052 GCA_963558905.1 uncultured Eggerthellaceae bacterium | reverse complement strand
GCCGCGCGACGCCTTACGCCAGAGTGCTCAGGTCAATCTCGAGCAGGCGCTTGATGGTCAGAATGTACACGCGCATGGCACGCTTGAGCGTTTCCTCAGAAATGCCCTCGTCGGCGCCGTGCATGGGACCCACCCAATCAGGATACGAATCATGCGGATCCTCCGGTCCGAAGCTGGCGGCGCAGGGGAACTCGCGCGCATACGTGCCGCCGCCGATGGTGAACGGCTCGCCGTCCAAACCGGTGGCATCGCGATACGACGCGGCCAGCGCCTTGATCACGGGGCTCTCGGGATCCATCAGGAACGGCTCGAGCAGCAGCGTGTTCTCGAAGGCGGCGTTGCCTTCGGCCGCAATGGGCGCGAACTTGGCCATAAGGTCATCTTTGCTGGTGGACGTGGGGAAACGAATGTCGATAGTCAGCTTCAGACGCCCTTCGACCAGATGGATGGTGCCCGCAATGCATGTCAGGGGGTCGAAGAATCCGTCGCAAGTATCGATGCCGATGGAGCTGCCGTCGGTTGACGCCATCACGCGCTGGGCCATGCGCAGGAACACGTTCTCGTCCTCAGTGCACAAACCGTTCGCAAGCGCATAATCGACCAGCATGCCGATGGCGTTCACGGTTCCCTCGGGCATGCTCGCGTGACCGCCGCGGCCGATGGCCACCAGCTTGGCGCCGCCTTCTGCGGCCGAAATCTCAATGCCGTCGGCAGCGGGCAAAGCGGCAGGATCGGCCTTCACGACCAGCACGGCCTGGCTGGGCACCGCATTGGTGGACGCATCGCCCGTGGTGAAATCGATAATCGCACCGTCTTCGAACCTCTGCGAGGTGAACAGGCCGTCGAAACCGCCCTTCTCGCCGTAGCAGACCGGGAACATGTCGTCAGGGGTGAACAGGAACGCGGGCGCGGGATAATGCTCCAGATAGTAGGCCACGTCGCGCATGGTGCCGGTTTCCTCGTTCGTGCCGATCAGCATGCGCAGGGTGTAAGGCAGCTTGGCGCCCTGCTGCTCCATGCGCTCCTTGAAGAACTTCATGCAGTACAGCGACACGACCAGCGGACCCTTGTCATCCAGCGTGCCGCGGCCGACCAAAAAGCCGTCCTTGCGAAGCATCGACCAGGGATCAAGCGTCCAGCCCACACCGGGAGCCACGACATCCGAGTGGCAGATCATAGCCAGCAGCGTGTCGGATTCGCCCTTCAGGTCCGCGATGCCGATTTCGCCCGCATCATCCTTGGCGTCAAAGCCCAGACGCGCAGCCAGATCGACAGCGGCGCGCAGGCCGTCATGGGCCTCAGGACCGCTGGGGTCTTCGGGGGTCGCGCGATCGAAATCCACGACGCTGGGGATGGCGATGAGCTTTCCTATCTCTTCGACGATCTCTTCCCAGTTTGCATCGATGAAAGCATCGACCTCCTGGAGAAATTCCTTATCAGGCATGGTATTCCCCTTTCCTCTCTCTCGGTGGGACCACGCGCCCATTCTACACCAGCGCGCCCGACGCGAGGCGCCGCAGGCCGACCGTAACCATGCGGTTTCTGAATGACGAAACGAGAAACCCGACATCAAACGCGGGATTATCGCTAGAATCTGCAGGTGACAGCCCCATGCGCCCGCAAGGCGCAATGCAATTGGAGGAACCATGGAGGATTACATCATCCAAGGTGCACGGAACCACATTCACGGCATCTACGACTTCGACGAAGACAATGTGAAGGTCATAGGTCTCGAAGAAGGCCGCGCTACCGTAGAAGCGACGATGGCGACGGGATTCTCGAACACACGCGATTTCGTGCATGGCGGAGTCCTCATGGCCATTTGCGATATGACGGCGAGCGCCGAGTTCTACACCTTCGGGAAACGCAACATCACCCTGCAAAGCAGCTTCAACTTCACCCGCGGTGTCCCCGTCGACGATTCATCGCGCATGATCTGCGACGCCCGTGTGGTGCACAACGGCCGTCAGACCGCGGTTGTCGAAGTCGAGATACGCGACCCCGAAGGACGCATCTGCGTCAGAGCGACTTTCACGCAGTTCATCATAGGCACCATGTCGGAAGAGGATCCCATCCCCCTGACACCGCTCCAGAAAGCCCGCCAAATGTAGCCGCCACGCGCTTTCTTTATGCGGTTGCCAAGTGGTTGAAATTCGTTGTTGGAACACCGGAAAACGTACGCTATAATAAGCGACTGCGCCCGGGTGGCGGAATGGCAGACGCGGCGGTCTCAAAAACCGTTGTCCTTGACGTGCGAGTTCGACTCTCGCCCCGGGCACCATTTCGAGATGAACGGATCCTTCGTGGGTCCGTTTTTCGTTTTGGATGAACGAAACGCGCACCGGTTTCGGCCCGAAACCATGCAATGGCGGCAAAGGAGCATCATGGCGAAAATCCCCACGGCGACAACCCCTTCCGCATCACGCACGTACACGATCGCGCTGTGCGGACTGTCGATTGCGCTGCTGACGGTCGCCTCATGGATCACCGTCCCCTTGGGCCCTGTACCGTTCACCCTGCAGACGTTCATGCTGGTCTTCATCGTGCTGGCCCTCACCCCCCGGCAGGCGGTCATCTCCGTGCTGGGGTACCTGGCCCTCGGGGCCATCGGCGTTCCGGTTTTCGCCGGAATGTCCGGCGGCGCGGCGCAGCTGATGGGTCCCAGCGGCGGATTCTTGATCGGCTTCGGGCTGGGAGCCATGCTGGCAGCGATCATGCTGCGCGCTTGGCCCGAACCGGCATGCGAACGTCCTGCCGGAAAGCGCCTTTCGCGGCTGCGCACGTGCTGCGCGGCCATCATCGTTTTGGCTGCATCCTACCTGTGCGGCTGGGTGCAGTTCATGGTCGTCGTGAACGTAGGTCCGCTTGAAGCGTTCGCCATGGCCATCGCACCGTTCATCGTGCTCGACCTGATCAAGGCGGCTTTGGCCGCATCGATGGCGCGTACGCTGAAATCCGCCGTTCCCGCATTGCGCAATGCGGCCGGCAAACCGCGCGCCTGACACCGGGCCGCGCCCCATGGAGCACTGCGGCCCGCCCGATCAGACCGCATGGTTCCGCCCGACAACCGCTTGAAGGAGTACATCATCAATACGTTCGAATCCCTGGGTCTTCCCCAGACCATTCTCGATGCCGTCGCAGCATTGGGCTACACCGAGCCCACCCCCGTGCAGGAGCAGGCCATCCCCGCCGTACTGGAAGGCCGCGACGTCCTTGCAGCCGCCAAGACCGGCACCGGCAAAACCGCCGCCTTCGCCCTGCCCTCCATGGGAACGCTCGCGTTCCATACCGAACCCGCCAAGCCGCGCATGGTATGCGTGACCCCCACCCGAGAGCTCGCCATGCAGATCTCCGACACCTGCACCGCCATCGCCCGCCATACCGGGCACAGCGTCCTGACCGTGGTGGGCGGCCTTTCCTATGACCCGCAGATCAACGGCTTGAACAAAGGCGTCGATGTGCTGATCGCCACGCCCGGCCGCCTGATCGACCTGATGAAGAAAGACGCCGTGGACCTCTCCGACGTGGACGTGCTGGTCCTTGACGAAGCCGACCGCATGGTCGACATGGGTTTCTGGCCGCAGGTGAGCGAAATCGTGGACGCAACGCCGGCACGTCGCCAGACCCTGCTGTTCTCTGCAACCATCGACTCAAGCGTCGAAGGCGCCGTCGAGAACCTGCTCTCCAATCCGGTCATGGTGGAGATCGCACGCAAGGGCGATGTGGCCGACACCATCGACCAGTACATCATCAAAACGCCGCGCCGCCTTCGCCCCACTCTGCTCAACGCGCTGATCCGCGTACGCGGCAGCGAGCGCGTCATCGTGTTCACGCGCACCAAAGGCTGTGCCGACAACTGCGTACGACGCCTGCGCAACGGCGGCATCACCGCAGAGGCCATCCATGCCAACCGCAGCCAGGCGCAGCGCAAGCATGCGCTTGAGAACTTCCGCGAGGGCATCACCGACGTGCTCGTGGCAACCGATGTGCTGGCCCGCGGCATCGACATCTCCGAAGTGCGCTACGTGGTCAACTACGACCTGCCCGAGCAGATTGAGGACTACGTGCATCGCATCGGCCGCACGGGCCGCGCAGGCGAAGCAGGTTGCGCCATCTCCTTCGTCATGCCGGAAACGCGCAGCCTGCTCAAGCAGATCCAGAGCTTCATCATGACCGAAATCCCCGAGCTGGACATGACCGCCGACCAAATCGTGTCCGCCGCCGACATGCTGCCGAAGCTTGAAGCCGTAGGCGAGCCGCGCCGTCGCGACATCCCCGAAGGCAAGGGCAAAGGCAAGGGCCGCAAGGGCGGCAAAGGGGCCAAAAACGGGGAGAAATTCGAAAAAGGCCGCAGCGGCAAAGGCAGGAAGGCTGACCGCAAGGATGCTTCCGACCAGCGGAAACAGCGCACGCACGAAGGCGAAGGGGCAGCCGCGGCCGCCAAGCACGGCACCGGCGCCGATTCTGCAGCACCTGCGAAATCCTCCGCACCCGCCGCAGATGGGCAGAGCAGCGCGCAGACCATCAACAACCGTGCCGCCCGCCGCGAGCAGAAGCGCAAGGATTACGCCGAACGCATGGCGAAGGAAAGCCGCCGAGGCGAGCGCAACCGCGCTGACCGCGAACGAAACGGCGCACGCGGCGGCGAGCGACGCGACATGCGCCGCAATGACGGGTTCGGCGAAGGCGGGTACTCCGATGCACGCGGCGGCAAAAGCTCCAAGCGCGCCAAGCAGGACCGCGCCGCAGCAAACCGCGCCGAGTCCGAGATGACGGCCGCGAAAGCAGAACTCAAAAAGCGCGAAGACGGCAAGCAGCGCAAACGCGACGCGGCAATCGCAAAGCAGCAGGCCGGCAAGAACCAGAAATCCGGATCGAAGACCCGCCGCAGCAACGGCGGCGGCCAGAACCGCGGACCGAAACGAGACATGCGCCCAGGCCGCGGCATACGCTCGCAGCAGCGCGGAGGCAACCGGTACTGACGCACCATGCGGATCGGACTATCTGGCCCGATCTGATCCGTCTCCCGGCCAACGACATAGCATGGCACCACGGGATACCGCACCACGCGGTATCCCGTTTTTTCAGGCGATGCATCCACATCTGCCGCACCTGTTAGGGGAAACTGCAGATAGGTCGTTGCGACACGCGGTCGCATGCAAGCAGGTCGGAAGAACTGGGCAGAGAACGAAAATCAGCTCCAGAGCACAGCAAGAACAATGAGCGCCATCACGGCAATGGCCACAGCGAAGGGCGCAACAACGCGGGCAGCAACGGATAAACGATGCTCTCCGTGTTCCGCGGACGGGGAATCCGGCAAATCAGCCGACAAGGAGCCGCAAGCGCACTCGTCCCCTAGCGCAAGTCTGGCATCAAGCAGATCCGCACCCGTTTCTCGCTGCCCGCCATCGCGCGGCGTCTGAGCCATGCTGCCCCCTATGGTTCGATACGGCGTTCCAGCGTAGCGCCGCTGAACGCGTCCCGAACATACCACGGGGCAAGTCGCAGCGGCAATCAACAACCCGCAGCGGGACGCGGGCGCAGGGCAGGCGGCGGACCGGGGCGAATCGGCGCGGACCCTGGGCAGGCGGCGGGACGACCTGGACATGCGGGCAAACGGCGTCCAGGCGGGCATGGGCATGGGCCGGCGCGACGGGCTACTGCGCGGGATTTCCCACCACGCCCACGAACAGCACCGCACCCTCAGGCGAGGTTATCGTGTAGAGGAACGGACGGTCGCACACGAAATCGATGACGCTGTCAGGCTCAAGCGGCGCGGCGGATTCGGCCACTCCCACAATGGTGTACGCTGACGCCTCGGCACCTTCTTCGTCGATCGCTATGTGCGTACCCTGGTTGACCGAAGAGATGCACGCGGCTGCCTCGCTCATGCCCGAAAAATCAGCATGATCAGAAAACGGCAGGTCAAGGCCCATTTCCTGAAGCTGGTCGGCCATATCGAACTCAGTGTCGAACGTGAATTTGGGAATGGAGAAGCGCACACCCGCATAGCTGTTCGGCTCACCGGCAACGGCAAGGGCGAACAGCTCTT
>CAUWJA010000092.1:0-6063 GCA_963558905.1 uncultured Eggerthellaceae bacterium | reverse complement strand
GGCGCTTGCGAATACGCGTCCCGGACCGTAATCATGGATGATGAGGTCATGCATGCCCAAGACGCCGGGGTACGACATGATCTTCGAGCGGACATGGGCCACGAAATCGGGATCGGGGGCGCTTCCCAGCAGCGGATCGGTGGCGTCTTTGACCAGCGTGATGCCGCTGTAGATGATGAAGGCGCTGACGGCGAGGCCCGCCCAGCCGTCCAGGTCGAAATCGGTGACGGCGGAGATGACCGAGCATGCCAGGACGGCTGCCGTCGCGATGACGTCATTGCGGGAATCGGCGGCCGTGGCCAGCAAGGTGGTGGAGGAGATGCGTGTGCCGATGTTCTTGTTGAACACGGCCATCCACAGCTTCACGGCGATGGACATGAGCAGGATGCCGACGGCGACAAGGCTGAATTCGGCGGGATCGGGGTTGGCTATCTTGTCGATCGACGAACGCAGCAGCTCGATGCCGATCACCACGATCATGACGGCTACAGCCAGACCTGAGAGGTATTCGAATCTGCCGTGCCCGTAAGGGTGCTCATCGTCGGCGGGACGGCTTGCAAGTTTGAATCCCAGCAAGGCGATGATGTTGCTCGACGCGTCGGAGAGGTTGTTCATGGCATCTGCCACGATGGAAATCGAGCCGGTGATCAGGCCGATGGCTGCTTTGGCGGCCGAAAGCAGGGCGTTGCAGAGGATGCCTGTTATGCTGGCGAGTTTGCCATAGGAGGTGCGGACGGCGGGGTTGCCCACGTCGTCGTGGTTTTTCACGAAGCGGCGGATAAGCCATTCGTTCATCGGCGGTGCTTCCTTTCGGTACAGTTTGCGCAAACTCCATATTTTAGCCATTGGTGCCCTGCCTGCCCAGCTTCTTTCGGCATCCTGTGCGGATATCGGCGGGTCCGCCGCTTCTGTCCCGTATTCAATCGTTTGCATGAAACCTGGCACTTTTGCACGCTAAAGTGCTTGATATATTCTACAATGCGGATTCGCCTACTGTTGTTCGAACCACGTTCACGGAGATGATCGACCATGGAAAAGAAGGAAATCGATTGGGGCAATCTGGGTTTCGCCTACATGAAGACCGATTTCAGCTATGTCTGCAATTACAAAGACGGCGCATGGGATGAGGGCGGCTTGACCTCCGACCATTCCATCACGCTCAGCGAATGCGCCGGCATCCTGCATTACTGCCAGGAGTGCTTCGAGGGGCTCAAGGCCTATACCGCAAAGAACGGTGATATCGTCTGCTTCCGTCCCGACCTCAATGCATCGCGCATGGCGGATTCCGCAAAGCGCCTGGTCATGCCTGAATTTCCGCAGGACAGGTTCATCGAGGCGGTGAAGATGGTCGTTTCTGCCAATGCGGCATGGGTTCCGCCGTACGGCTCCGGGGCCACGCTGTACGTGCGTCCCTTCATGTTCGCATCGGGCGACGTCATCGGCGTCAAGCCGGCTGATGAATACCAGTTCCGCATCCTCGTCACGCCGGTCGGCCCGTACTTCAAAGGCGGCGAACAGGCCATCACCATCACCGTTGCCGAATTCGACCGCGCGGCACCCCATGGCACGGGCGATATCAAGGCCGGGCTCAATTACGCCATGAGCCTGCATCCGCTCGAGGAGGCTCACAAGAAGGGCTACTCCGAAAACCTCTATCTCGATTCCGCAACCCGCACGTATGTCGAGGAGACGGGCGGCGCGAACGTGCTGTTCGTCGACAAGGAGGGCACGCTGGTCGTTCCGCAGTCTGCGACGAACTCCATCCTGCCGTCCATCACGCGGCGCTCGCTGGTCACCGTGGCGAGGGATATCCTGGGTATGGATGTGGTCGAGCGTCCGGTCAAGTTCCAGGAAGTGCTTGACGGCGAATTCGTGGAATGCGGTTTGTGCGGAACCGCAGCCGTCATCTCGCCCGTGGGCCACATCGAGGCCGAAGGCGTCGATGTGACGTTTTCCGATGGTGCCGAGTCCGCCGGCCCGGTGATGCGCAAGCTGCGCAAGACCCTGACCGACATCCAGTCCGGCGAACTTGAGGGGCCTGAGGGCTGGGTCTTCAAGATCTGCTAGCGGATTTTCCGTCCCGTAGCGCTGCACTTGGAAGCCTTATGATCAGTCGCGATTTCATCTCTGGATAGATTGGAGCAGCCATGTCCGATGCCGCGAACCCGATAGACCTGCTGAAAGCGGGTTTTGCCAATGCGGAAGCCCTGCTCAAAGACGCTGAGAGGTGCGAAGAGCTCCTTCAGCGCATGGAGCACAAGCTTTCCCTGATACCCGCAGTGGGGGAGGAGGTGTCGAAGCTCCCTGTACTCGCTTCGCTTCTGCGCAGCTATCTCTGCAAGGAGTACACGGTCGTTCCCGTGGGCACGCTGATCGCGATCGTCAGTGCCATTCTGTATTTCGTCAGCCCCGTCGATTTGATCCCCGACACGCTTCCCGGTGCCGGGTATGTTGATGATGCGGCCGTGATCATCGCGTGCTGCAAGATGATAGGAGACGATATCGCGGAGTATGACGAATGGCGCCGCGCTACGGGCAGGATCGTCGCATGATCCGCCCCATCATGCGCTCCGAAGTGTTCCTCGCAATTCCTTCTGCTCCTGCGACAAGGGAGGACGCAGCGGTTGCGCAGGATCTGCTCGACACGTTGGCCGCGCATGCGCATGAATGCGTCGGAATGGCTGCGAATATGATCGGCGTTGCCAAGCGCATCATCGTATTCGATGATGCAGGGCTGCACCGCATCATGTATAACCCGCGAATCACCGCGAAGTCGCAGCCATTCGACGCAGAGGAAGGCTGCCTTTCATTGCCGGGCCGTCGAGCCGTGAAGCGTTTCGGGCGCATCCGCGTCGATTATCTGGATGCGGGGTTCGAGTCGCGATCCGAGTGGTTTTCCGGCTGGACCGCTCAGATCATCCAACATGAAATCGATCACTGCGACGGCATCGTGATTTAGCCCGCATCCGGCCCGCGCGGCAG
Source organism: uncultured Eggerthellaceae bacterium (assembly GCA_963558905.1). Classification (GTDB taxonomy): domain Bacteria; phylum Actinomycetota; class Coriobacteriia; order Coriobacteriales; family Eggerthellaceae; genus Slackia. The sequence goes on along the minus strand of CAUWJA010000092.1, from coordinate 3,081 downwards.
TTGCGGCGAATGCTACGGCAGCAGTCTGAATGCCAGGCTGTGCACTGCTTTCACGCGGACATCGCGCGGGTACCCTTTGAATTCGGTGTAATAGTCGAGTGCGGCATCCTGGCCGGAACCGAGTCCGCCGACCTCGGCCGGGCGCAGGCCGTCGCCGTTGCGCACGAATTGGCTTGCCGACCAGATCCATCTTTCGGATGGCGAGCCGTCATCGCCGACCACTGTCTCGGGGATGTATCGCATGCCGCTTTCGAGCTGATAGAACAGCAGGTCGAGCGGGCTTCTCGCCGATCCTTCCCCTGTCGCCATGGAAAGCAGCGTCTTAAGGCTTTCGGGTACGCAGTCGCTTGCGGGGAACCAGTCGCGCAGGAGCGTCAGGAGCGCATTGAGCAGGACGATCTCCGCAAGCGAGAAGTCGTTTCCGGATACCGGCCTGCCATCTGCCCCGATCCTGCAATCACGGCATAGAAGCGCCGCGGCGAATTCAACGTTGCTTTCGCCGAGCGATTCATGCGTGTCGAGTCCTGCTTCGCCTCCGTGCGAGGCAAGGTGCCCATGCACTTCGCGCAAGAGGCCGTAGGCGGCTGCGGCTGCAAGGCGCTCGCTTTCGGCGGGCTCGTTTCGGGGCGGGGTTCCTTCGCCGTATTCGATTTCGAATCCGAGCTTGCCGTTCTCGGCAGTGAGCGTGACCGACTTCACCCATGCCGCTTTGGATATCGCGCGCCACAGGCTCCCGAAGAACACCTCGTTTATCTGGCGATTGATCGATCGGGCTCCGTAATGGGCGACAATGGCGTTTGACACCAGGAGATCTTCGGCGGATTCGTCGATTGAGAAGCGGGCGCGATGCGGCAGCATGAGCTCGTATTCCCTGCATTTGTTGTTCCGTATGATCCGGCGCAGGGCGTCTTCATCCAGAGCGGGGAGGAAACGGACCGTGGAAAGCCTTCCTGCGAGCTCACGCGGCATCCCCCATTGCTCGATGTCGTCCAGGGAGATCCGGGCGCGCAGGCTTTGTTCGTCGTGCGCGCCCGGATCTTCGGTTGCCGGAGCGGCGAAACCGACCGATGTGCGGGACGCACCGATTCGCTTTGCGATGATGTCCTCGATGCCCGTGAAAGCGCCCGCCAGCACGAACACGCATCGGTCGCAGTCGAGGATGTACGGCGACGAACCCTTTGTATCTTCGCGTCCTGCCAGCATTCCGCCTTCAAGCGGCTTCAGAAGATCGAAGCCGGCCCAGCCTTCCCTGTTTTGGGACAGCAGCTTATCGACTTCGTCGATGAGGATGAGGATGTTGCGGCCGGGGTTTTCGTCCAGAGCGGCGCTTGCCTGCGCCCATTGCTTGCTGAACGAGTTTCCCAGATACCCTTCAGCTGACATTTGGTTTGCGTCTATCTGCTGGAAAAGCAAGCCTGAAGCGCGCGCGAACGTCTTCAGCAGATGGGTCTTTCCGGAAGCGGTCGGCCCGACGATGAGCGCCGATCCGATAGTCGGGAGCGCGGAGGAATCGACGCCCCGTTCTTTGATGATGCGCGTGCGCGTGCAGGCGGCATCCACGAACGCAGATATCCAATCGACCGCATCATCCTGTCCGATGACGGTTTTCTTCACTTCCGCGGCGATATCTTCGAGCGTCCTATCGTTTCCGCCATACACGCCGGCTGTCCTTCCTCAGCTGCCTGCAGCGAGCCAGCCGGGCTCGCTGCAGGGCTTTCCGTTTTGGTTGGAGGCTTCGGGGGCAGATGCCGTTTGCCATCTACAGGCGTGCGACTCCGGTCTCCCTGGCTGCTTGGGCTACGGCTGCGGCGACGGCCGGCGCCACGCGTTCGTCGAATGCCCCGGGGATGACGTATTCGGGGCTGCGGTGCTCGTCGTCTACCAGATCCGCGATGGCTTGCGTCGCGGCGACCATCATGTCCTCATTGATATCGCTTGCGCGTACGTCGAGGGCTCCCCGGAAGATGCCGGGGAAGGCCAGCACGTTGTTGATCTGGTTCGGGAAATCGGAGCGGCCTGTAGCGGCGACGGCCGCGCCTGCGGCAATCGCTTCGTCGGGCATGATTTCGGGGACGGGGTTGGCCATGGCGAAAACGATGGGGTCTTGCGCCATGGAGCGCACCATCTCCTGCGTCACGATGTTCGGGGCGGATACTCCGATGAACACATCGGCATCGACCAGGGCATCGGCCAGCGATCCGGTCATGCGGCGCGGGTTCGTCAGCGATGCGATTTCCGCATGCGCAGGACGCAGGTCGGGGTCGCCGTCGCAGAGGATGCCCTTGCGGTCGACCATCACGATGTCTTCGGCGCCCAGACGCAGCATCAGCTTGGCGATGGAGGTTCCCGCCGCCCCTGCACCGGAGAAGACGATGCGGCATTCGGGCAGTTTGCGGCCGGTCAGCTTGCATGCGTTGATCAGTGCGGCGCAGGTGACCACTGCCGTACCGTGTTGGTCGTCGTGGAACACGGGGATGTCGCAGCATTCCTTCAGGCGGGTTTCGATTTCGAAGCAGCGCGGAGCTGCGATGTCTTCGAGGTTGATGCCGCCGAAGCTCCCTGCAAGCAGGGATACCGTCCGGACTATCTCATCGACGTCCTGCGAACGGATGCACAGCGGGAACGCGTCTACGTCGGCGAACTCCTTGAACAGGGCGCATTTGCCCTCCATGACGGGCATGCCTGCTTCGGGTCCTATGTTGCCGAGCCCCAGTACCGCGCTGCCGTCGGTGACCACGGCCACCAAATTGCCGCGACGCGTGTAGGTGTAGGACAGATCGGCGTCGCGTGCGATCTCCAGGCACGGTTCCGCTACGCCGGGCGTGTAGGCTACGGCGAGTTCTTCGGGGTTGGTGACGGCGGCGCGGCTTACGACTTCGATTTTCCCGTGCCATTGCTCATGCGCTTCAAGCGCGTTCTTCTTCATGTCCATGTGCTGTGCTCTCTTCGTGGTGCAAGGTGCTGCGGTGCTTACAGGCTGTCGATGTAGCCGACCAGGTCGCCGACGGTCGAAAGGCCTTCGGGCTCGCCGAAGTCGATTTCGCATTTTTCTTCCAGTTCGCAGATGAGCTGGACCATGTC
>CAUWJA010000091.1:0-6073 GCA_963558905.1 uncultured Eggerthellaceae bacterium | reverse complement strand
GCCGAGCCGTACGTATCTGGGGCACGGCTCGGCGAAAGGAATCATCGGTAGGCGACGTCGACGCCGTGCTGTGCCTGCTCGGGCGTGAAGCCCTCGAATTCAAGCTGGTCAACCAGCTGGTCACGGGACATGTCAGACCACTCGAGATACTCCTTGGCTTTCAGAACGGCCTGCTCATCCCAGTCAGCACCGCAATTGTCAACCGCCCAGGTGGCTGTTTCGGTTGAGAATCCCTCGTATTCAAGCTGGCTGATAAGTCCGCTACGGGAGAAGGCGAGAGCGTTCAGGTAGCTATGGGCTTCGGTGAGGGCTTCATCCTGGTCGTCGGATCCTGTAGCAACCGACCCGCTGGCTGATCCGCTGGAAGAGCTGTTCATCTCGGTTACGAGCCTGTCGGCCGTGGCGCCTTTCGCCATGGTGAACATCACAAGGTCGCCGTCGGTGGTTTCGATGGTGATGTATGACAGGTCCTCATCGTTCGCATCGACAATGAAATAGGCGCCTGAGCTGTCGTTGAACTCGTTTGCGACATCGGGGAGTTCGGCTGCGAACGGGTAGTTGTCGGAGAAGATGGCGGTTTCCGTCCAAGGTTTATTATTGAGGTCTGTCATCCCAGGCCAATCCAGGGAATAGGTCCCATCGGCGTTGAAGTCGAAGGACTTTATGGTCTCGATGCCGGCCTGGACGCATTCATCATAGGAAAGCGTTCCGTTCTCAATGGTGACGGAAACCATCGACCAGGACCCGACGCCGATCGCATCGGCGGCAGGGGCGTCCGTGCCGCCTGTTTGCGGCGTGGAGGACCCGGTCGATCCAGAATCCGCCTTGCCGCAGAATGCGAATCCGACGGCGACCGCCACCAGCAGGGCCGCGATGATTGCGACGATTGCGATGATCGCGGCTTTCGGGAAGCCTTTTTTCGGTTGCTCCGGAGGCATGCCGGGAACACCGGGCATCGGCGCGGGAGCGGGAGCAGGTGCCGGAGCCGGGGCAGGTGCCGGAGCGGGAGCGGGAGCAGGTGCCGGAACCGGGGCGGGCGCGGGTGCCGGAGCCGGAGCAGGGGCAGGCGCGGCTGCCGGAGCGGGTGCGGGGGTGTGTTCGCCCGCATCGGCCGGATCCGCGGCGGGCTTGTTGGACAGAGGCGCTCCGCAGTTCTGGCAGAACGCTTCGAGCCCGTTGAGGGGCGCGCCGCATGCGGGGCACGCGGGTGCAGGGGTCGGCTGCGCCGCTGCAGCGGGCTGCGGGACGGGTTGGGATGCTTGCTCTGGCTGAGAGCCCTGGGGGATGTTCTCATTTTCTGCCATGGCGTCTCCAATCGTAGACGGGGAACGTGCTGACTTCTTGCAGCCATTGTAATGGTCTTTACGCCCGTTGTGTGCACGTAGTCCCCATTTCTCCCGAATGCGGGCTTCGTGCGATGTGCTCATCCTTTTCGTGGTACGCCGTTGCCTCCGTGCCGCCGTATGGTTGTCGACCGGCGCGTACGAGCGCCTCGACGAATCGGGGCCGTTTCGTCATCTTCCGTCGGGAATATCGGGCGGAGGGCTGCAGACGGCCTGCAGCGGTTCGATGACAGATTATTGTGGAGAGGGAGGAACATATGGCAGGTTTGACTCGTCGTAATTTCATGCTCGGATCGGCAGTTGCCGCGGCAGGCGTGCTGATGGCGGGATGCTCTGCGTCCGGTGAAGGCTCCGGCAAAGCTTCGGGATCCGCGGTCGAATGGAGCCAGGAGACTGATATCGTTGTCGTCGGCGCCGGCACCGCAGGTGTGGTCAGCGCGGTGACGGCTCTTGAAGCGGGCGCCAGCGTGACGCTTATCGACAAAGCGGATTTCGTGGGCGGCATTTCCAGCGCATGCGTCCAGTTCTGCACTCCGGGCTCCAGCCTGGGGCTGCCTCAGCTGTTCGACGGTGTTGAGGATAGCGCGGATTTGCTCTACGAGGACATGATGAGGACCTCCGAGGACACGGCCGACCCGACGTACCTCAAGATCCTGTGCGACAACGCCGAATCGGCAACCGAGTGGCTGATCGACCACGGCTGCGAGTTCAAACCCGCCCTCAAGATGGCCGAGGGCCGTCCTGGCCGCGGCAAGTATATCTATGCTTCTACGGGCGAGCCCATCACCAAGATGCTTCCGATGCTTGAAGAGCAGGCGACCATCATGCTCAAGACCACGCTCGAAGAGGTCATCTTCGACGAGGCCGAGGGACGCGTGGTCGGCGTCGGTGTGCTCGACAAGAGCGGCGAACGTGCAAACATCAAGGCCGCCAAGGGCGTCATCCTGTGCACGGGCATGTGGCATGATGACAGCCTGATGATGGCTCGCCATGCACCCGCGGCGCCCGCAATCGTGAATGAGGCCGCCGAAGTGTTCGCAGGCATGGGCATGCCCTACGGCCCCATGACCGGCGAGGCCATCCGCGCTGCGCAGAAGATCGGCGCAGCCGTCCGCCACATGGATTACGTGGTGCCCGAGCCGTGGTATGCTCCGGCCGAGCTGATGAGCCAGGGCATCGGCGTCGCGGGAGCCACCAGGTCGGTCAACCAGGTCATGGTCGACGCCGCAGGCAAGCGCTTCACCGACGAGGGAGCCGGCCGGGGCCACTGCGGCGAGGACGTCATCCGCAAGGCCGACGGCTTGTTCTTCCCCGTCTATGACGGCCACATCGTTCCCAGCCAGGCCAATCCTCCGCAAGAGAAGCTTGATGAGTGGGTGGCTGCGGGCCATGTTGCCAAGGGTGAAACCCTCGAAGAGCTTGCTGCCAATATGGAATCCCTGTTCGGCGTGCCCGCCGCAGACTTCCTGGCCACGATGACCGAGTACAACGGTTTCTGCGCTGCCGGCGAAGATGCCGCATTCGGCAAGGATCCCCATTATCTGGTCGCCTTCGATCAGGCGCCCTTCTATGCGGGTCCCAAGCAGACTGCCCTTCAGTTCTACACCCACGGCGGTTTGGATGCGGACGAGAACGGTGCCGTGCGCAATATCGAAGGCGAAACGATTCCGGGTCTGTTCGCCGCAGGTATGTGCGCCGGCGGTCATCTCGGTCGCGATACCGTATCCGGTGCGTGGCAGACGAACTCCGTCGTGTTCGGCCGCTTGGCCGCAGCCGCTGCCGCTGCCAACTAGGCCCAAGTCCGAAATACCCCTCCATCGAGGACCGCGCCCGATTCCCGTCGGGCACGGTCCTTTTTCTGTGCTCAGGAGGAAAAACGGACCATGCGGCGCCGCGGATCCTGCTGCTCCGGGTTGCCGGTCGGCCTTCCCGGATCCTGCTGCTCCGAGTGGCCGGCCGACTCTCCGGGAGCCTGCGATCGGGGAGGGGCACTTACTTTTATGGCCACTGCTAACTTATTAGTGCGTTATTGAAGCCTTCATAAAACCTATATAACATTCCCTCAAAAGAAGGCAGAAAGCCTGTTCGAAGTTGGAAGTTTTTCGGATTTCACATTCTGGAAGCTGCGTGCGGCAAGGGCGGCGCAGCCCAATCTGAACGTCATCGACCATATAGCATCACAAACTTCAGCGCTGGGGTTATGTGGATAAAGCAGTTTGCACGCCGGGCTGAGAGGAGGAAGGGCTTCAACTTAAGGGGAAAGGGAAGGCCGTGCTTTCCCGGATACGTAGTCTTTCAGAAGTAATATTGGAGGAAACAATGGCAATGAAGCCAAAGTCGCGCTGGGTGGTTCTCGTCGGCGCAGCAATGTGCGGCGCAATTACTGCGTCATTGAATTGCTACAGTATTTTTCAGAAGCCGATGATGGAGCAGCTCGGCTGGTCGCCGCAGCTCGTGGCGTTCGCCTACACGCTCGCTATCGTCGTCATCGGTTTTGCAGGCGGCCCCATCGGTGGCTGGTTCCAGCGTAAGTTCGCTGCTTATAAGATCATGCTTGTGAGCGGTATCGTCTTCGGTTGCGGCTGGATTCTCACCGGCTTCGCCACAAACCCCGTCATGCTGCTTCTCACCTTCGGCATTGTCGTCGGTTTTGCTGACGGTATCATCTACAATACCTCGCTTGCTTTGACGACGCGCTGGTTCCCGGACAAGAAGGGCCTGGTCAACGGCATCTCTCTGGCGACCATGGCTCTGTGGCCGCTTTGGACCGCCCCCGTTGGCAACATGATCGTCCAGGCAATCGGCCCCATGCCTTCCTTCATGGTCGTCGGTGCATTCAGCGTTGTGATGTTCCTCATCTTCTCGTGGCTTTGCTACATCATGCCGCCTGCGGATTATCAGCCCGAAGGCTGGAACCCGCCTGCTGATGACGCTGCCAAGAACCGCAGGAGCTACACCACCGTTGAAATGATGAAGACCCCCCTGTTCTGGATCGTGGTCGTCACCTTTGCTCTTACCGCATGCACCGGCGTGTTCATGCTGGGCACCGCTTCCCTGGTCGGCCAGACCCAGGCCGGCATGGACGCCGCAACCGGCGCTCTGATGGTCAGCATCTTTGCTGTGGCCAACGCAGCCGGCCGCTTCGGCTTCGGTACGCTGTCTGACAAGATCGGCCGTTTCCAGACGCTGTTCATCGTCATCGGCATCACCGGTGCGATCCACCTGTTCCTGTATGGCAACACCACTTCCACCATGCCCTTCATCATCGAGTCCATCGTTTTGGGCATGTGCTTCGGCGGCATCATGGCGATCATGCCTTCGCTGACCGGCGATGCGTTCGGCCCTGCCAACATGGGTCAGAACTATGGCTTCATGTACTGGGGCTATGCTCTCGCCGCCGTCATCGGTCCTATGCTCTCCGCCAATACGCTTGCCACGACCGGCAGCTACAGCTCTGCATTCCCCATCCTGGGCGTGCTCTGCATCGTCGCTCTGGTCCTGCTTGCAATCGGCATGCCTCTCTACAAGAAGATGAAGGTCCGCGACGCGGCCTACATGGAGGCGAAGAACGCCGAGCTGAGCAAGTAACCATATCTGATTGCCGGCAGCTGCGACATGCTGCCGGCAACAGCGCAGCGACTTTCCAAATACATACAGAGGGTCAGAACAAGGCCGTGGCAGAAGCGAGCGGAACGACGTAATGCAGATGTCGCGGCCTTGCGGTCGACAGACGCCGGCATAAGTGGGGTCTGTCGACATGACGAAAAACAAGCATCGGTCAAAAAGGAGAGTGGTCGAGTATGATCAGCAGATTCGGGCTTTTGAAGCGCAAAGAGGGAATGAGCCAGGAAGAATTCCAGGATTATTGGCTGAATGTCCATGGCCCCATCGCATCCGAGATGGAAGGTCTTCGCCACTATTCCCAGCATGTGGTTTGTGACAATGAGCATCGCCATCCTTTGGGCCAGGGTCCCATCGTGATCGATGGCTACTCCGAGCTTCAGTTCGACAGCTACGGCGATATGGTCAAGGGTGTGGCCTCTCTCGACGGCAAGGGTGCAGAGGATATCCCCAAATTCGCCGATCCGTACAACCCCATCCTCGTCTGCGTCAAGAAGATGGTCAAGCGCGCCCCCAAGTTCCTGCTTGCGGATGAGAGCAAGCTCATCAAGCGCGTTTCCTTCATGGGCCGCGCTGAGGGCGTGAGCGCAGAAGAGTGGATGTACCAGTGGTGGGATGTCCATACGCAGATGGTGCACACCATGCCCGGCTATGCGGGCTATGCCCAGAACCTCGTCATCGACCGCATCATCAATGGCGAGCATGTTCCCTACGAGGCTCTGCCCGTCGAGGGTGTCGTCGAGTTCTGGTTCGAGAACATGGAGGGCTTCGACGAGTGCTATTCATCGCCTGAATTCAAGCGGACTTCCCAGCATGGCGGCGAGTTCATCGGTGCAATCAACACCTATCTCACCGAGGTCCACAAAATCTTCTAATCGGGCTTGCACTAGAGCCTGAAATGGCGGCGGGTTGAGGCTGTGCTTCTTCCCGCCGTTTTTGCGTTCGATGGCGTTAAGGCAGGTGAGACGGCCATTGCCTTGTCATTCGGGTGCGACGGTCCTCTTCCCGCTTACAAAAAAGTGCGTTATTGAGCACCGCATCCGACGGTCGTAAGGTTCCATCCAGGAGTTGATCTGCAGCTTTCCCTGGATCATCTGATCGGTGAGATT
>CAUWJA010000090.1:0-6145 GCA_963558905.1 uncultured Eggerthellaceae bacterium | reverse complement strand
GTATCCATTCCAGAGCCCGCGCAATCGGCTGCGCGGGCCCTATTCAGCCGTATATTCGAATCAACCGCTTACTCTAGCATACAACCGGTTCGGCATTTTTCCACGGCTTCCTTTGACAGGAAATCATCACCGCGAACCTCCCCGGGCATCCGGAGCATCCGAAGCCCATCATGCCCCCACCATCACCAGCGAGTCGTAGAGCGCCTGCGTCTCCCGGGATACCTCCATCCCGTAACGCTCATGCAGAACCTTGCGGCAATGGAGGTACGATTCGATCGCAGCCGCCCGCTGCCCGGTCATGATCTGGGCCCTGATGAGGGTCCGGTAAACGTCTTCGCGTCCATCATCATGGTCGATTGCGGAGCGGATGAACCACAGCGCCACCTGCGGCTCGCCTTCATCGAGCAGATTGCCTCCCGCCGCGACCAAAGCGTCAACCAACCTGCCCCGCAGCTGGGTCCGCATGGCCATGATGTATTCATTCTTCATCTCCGAAGGAAGCAGATCCCCCGCGTACATCCGCGACATGGCCATGTATATCTCGGACCATTCCGACGCATCGGGCTTCTCGAACAGAAGCTTGCGGCAGAACTCGTCGAAGCGATCGACATCGCTTGTGACATAGCGGCGATCGAGCATGCAGCTTGCCTGCTGCTTGACCAGGTAAGGGCATTTGCCGTCCTCCAAGGCGAGCGCATGCCTGAGCACCGACCACATCGAATAGAAGTTGTTGATGGCCGAGTCCCCGACAAGCTTGGGCCACATGATATCCATCACCCGTCGGCGCGGAACCTCCTGCGCGCCATGGAGCACGAGAACGGCCAGCAACGTCTTGGCCTTCTGTTTCGTGAACGAACGGGGGTCTATCTGCCGATCGCCCATCCAAACCTCCATGCCGCCGAACAGGCGCACGTACAGAGGAGGAATGAGCTCATTGGCGAACGCAGGCGCTTCGATGAAACCGCTGCGGCATTCGGGCGCACCGGGGAGGATGATTCCAGACGATCCGCAGCCGGCATGCCCCGGCAGCCGCTCGAAACCCTCATTCCCGCAATTCCCCGGATCGGGCAAGAAAACCCCTGTTCCGGATATTCTCGACGAATCCGGCCGCTTCGCCTCACCCATGTGCCGCTGGGCGTTCAGCCGATCCATCAACTCGTCGATCTTCTCGATTCGAGCCGGCGAAAGAAGCGGAAGGCACGAAGGGTCCGCCGCCATCGCGCGAGCCGAGGAGACGGCCGTGAAAAGCAGTGCTTCGGCGAGATCGGGTTCGCTGCCGAAAGACGAAAGCCTCTCGATGATCGAACATGCCGCCCTGCGCAATTCCGGCGAATCGGATTCGCCGCCCGGCACCGACAGCACGACCGCCAAAGCGTAGAGCACCACCCTCTGACGGGGGTCCAGGCAGGCAGCGCCCTTGGTCGCGCCCCCTCCATGCCCGCACCCCTGCGACTCCGAAGGCGCCGCCAACGCCGCCACCGCGTCATCGGCATCCAAGCTGCCGGCGGAAGAGACGATCTTGCTGGCAACCAGATGATCCCGCCCCTTGCGGAAATACCGGCCCCCTGCGTCCAGATGGCAGAGCAGAGCCGCGGCCATCTTGCATTCCCTGTCGGCAGACGATTGCCCCAGCACCCTCGCCGCCAATTCAACCGCACGGCAAACATCGCCGAGCAGAGCGCAGCGCAATGCGGCATGGACCAGAATCGCCGGCTTCAGCTTGACCGGATGTTCACCCAGACTCGCGAACACCCGCTGCGCCTCCACAAGGGAGCAGGTGGTGAACAACGCATCCTGATGCTCTTCGAGCCATACGCTGCGCCGCCGCCTTCCGCATGCGACCGAAACCAGGTCGCATGCCCTGGCGTGGCGCCCCTTGCGCATGAGCTCACCCGCGAGCCTCATCACCAGAACATCCTTGTTCGCATGCACGGACGCCGCAGCCAGCCGATCGAGACGGGAACCGAACACCTCGACCAATTGGGCGATGGAGAGCCTGCATGAACTGAAGCATTCGTCGGTGAGGTCCATGCCGGCATAGGGGAAGCCCGCCCCCAGAAAAGAACGGACATCCTGCTTCAGCGGCTTGGCGAACATCGCGACATCCTCGAAAACGCCATCCTGCAAAACGAGCATGACGAAGACGGCAAGCTGCATTTCCGCCGGCATCCCATCCATCGCCACACCCTTCAAGAAGGCATCCGTTTCGCGGGCGCCGCCCCAAACCAAAGCCCCGATGCGCTCAGAATCCCTCAGATCGGCAGCCGGTGCCGCATGCTCATATGCGGCCAGCTCCGCATCATCGAGTAGAAAATCGGACGCACCCACATAGACCCTGTCGGACTGACGCTCGGAAAACGAATCATAGGGCGGGCACGTGGCGGCGATCACCTCCCAACCCCGCTCCAAAAGATCGTCGACGATGCCGGAAAACGCCTGGGATCTCTCCTCATCCAGGTACGGCACATCGTCGAAAACGGCAAGCTGCCCTTCTCCGGCCAGACCGGAAACGGTCTCTCTGATCCGCCCGTTATCGAGATCCCGCAGAAAACAGGGGTCATCGGCATCGATCCACCAAACATGCGTCAGCCCCATGATCTCTTCAGCGTACTGCAGCGCAAGGGATGATTTGCCGAATCCCGTCGGAGCGACCAGGAACCGGGCAACGCCGCGCTCCCCCATCAGCTTCTGCATCAACCGCGGCCTTGCCACCCGACGGCCCGATCCGACACCATGGGGCCTCCGGCCGTTGCATGCCGCGCTCAACAGAAAGTCTTTCATCTCTATCCCCTTTCTCGATTCCACCCCGACACGGAGCATCCCCCCACCATGCGCATCGGGCCAGCCCCTCCTTGGGCCGATGCATGCAATTGTAGGCGCCCCGTTCGTCCGTTTACGATCCATGCCGGAATCGCTCCCGCCACCCGCCTGGCAACACCCGCCGACCGTGCGCGGAACCTGCCGAAATCACACGCGCAGCTCCACGGTTTCCACACCCCATTCCACTAAGATGCCCCCATGGATGAATCCCGGCGCATATCGCATCCCGACCCGAAGCCCGCCGCCGGCGGCAGCGGCTTCGTCGTGCAGCCGTGCAGTCCCCTCGCCGTTTGCAGACAAGGGCTTTCGACCGAAGCGGCAGCGTGCATTTCCGCGCTGGAGCGCGATGGGCAAACCGCATGGGCAGTCGGCGGATGCGTCAGAGACATGCTGCTCGGCAGGACTCCCTCCGATTTCGACATAGCAACATCGGCGCCCGTGGAGCATGCCGTACAACTGCTGGAGTCGGACGGATGGGCCGTCATTGCGACAGGGCTTCGCCACGGAACCATCACCGCCGTTTCAAACGGCACCGCAATCGAGGTGACCACGTATCGCCTCGACGGAACGTATTCGGATGGCCGGCATCCCGATTCGGTCGCATTCACGGATTCGATAGACGATGATCTGGAACGCCGCGATTTCACCATCAACGCCATGGCCTTCCATCCGCAGCGGGGGTTCAAAGACCCGTTCGGCGGAATCGCGGATCTTGAACGCGGCATCATCAGGGCGGTCGGAAATCCGCAGCAGCGCTTCAACGAAGACGGTTTGCGCATCCTTCGGTGCCTGCGTTTCGCAAGCCAGCTTTCCTTTGCGGTCGAAAGCGAAACCATCCAAGCGGCACGCGCGCTCGCCGCTTCCACGTCCCTGCTTTCGCCGCAACGCGTGGAATCTGAGATCAGGAAGCTGGTCTGCGGCGAGAACGCAGGCGGTGTCATTTCGGAGCACTATGGCATCATCGGCTGCACCATACCCGAAATCGTGCCCATGGCCGGGCTCGAGCAGCGCTCGCCGTACCATTGCTTCGACGTGCTCGAGCATACGCTGCGCACGATGGCCGCCACGCCCCCCGAACCCGACCTGCGCTATGCCGCCCTGTTCCACGACATGGGCAAGCCCGACACCATGACCATCGACGAACAGGGCCGCGGCCATTTCTACGCCCACCCGGAGCGCAGCGAGGCAATGGCCGCAGCGATCATGGACAGACTCCGATTCGCCAAGCATGAATCATCGCGCATCCGCCTTCTGGTCAGATTCCACGACGCATCCCTCCACGCCACAGAGCGCAGCATTCGCCGCATGATGGCGCAATTGGGAGACGACGAAGGCCTTCTCCGAAAGCTCATCGTACTCAAACGCGCCGACGCTCTCGCCCATGCGCCGGGACATACGGACCGTGCGGTTGAAATGGATGGGGTCGAAACGCTGCTCGACTCCATGGTTGCTCGCAGGCAGGCGCTCAAGCGCCGCGATTTGGCGATCTGCGGAACCGACCTCATGCAGCTGGGTATCGGCGAGGGCCCCGCCATCGGACGCATGCTGGCATCATTGTTCGAAGATGTAGTTGAAGAACGCGTCGAGAACGACCGCGATGCCCTGATGGAAATCGCGCGCCGAAAGCTCGCTGAAGAATCAACCGGACATGCGCCGAGAGCATGACCGGTGGAAAAGAAGCGCCCGCGACGATAACGGACAATAAAAAAAGCGAACACCCTGAAATCAGTTTCGAGGTGTTCGCTGTAACTAGCTTTGGTAGCCCGGAGGGGATTCGAACCCCCGATCTCCGCCTTGAGAGGGCGATGTCCTAAACCGCTAGACGACCGGGCCAAAGACACTTGCGCTTGAGATGGCTGGGGTGGAAGGAGTCGAACCCTCACATACGGCACCAGAAACCGCTGTCCTGCCATTAGACGACACCCCAGTGCGGTAGTGCGCATCTCCGAAGCGCGAGTTGTTATAATACGCGCCTTCCCTATGGTCGTCAAGAGAAATTGAATTATTTTTTGAAATTATTTTCACCAGCACGTTTCGACGAGCCGGCGACCATGCCGATGCCGAAAAGATTACGAATCGAAAGCAATCACCATATGCCGCAACGGACGCTCAGCCAAGCTCCTATACTGTTGCAGGTTACGGCATCTGACCGATGCGGCAACCTGCATGGAACACGAACACAACGAAGGACTGACCCATGGAGATAGCAATCATGCTCTTCGCGGCTGCGGCAATCACGCTTATCGCACTGGTCGTCGCCGTCAAGCTGGCCGGCAGGAAGATCATCGACGTCTCCCTCGCCTACCCGCATTCACCCGAACCGCCCGAACCGGTCGAAAAAGGGGCTGACGGCCTCTACCCCATACCTCCAACCGGACCCGAACTGTTCTATGGCTCGCTCGAACCGAACGCCCGTGAAGTCATCGACCGGAACCGAACGGAGCTTGACCGGGCGCGCCGCATCTGGGCGGAAACCCACCAGCCCGAAAAAATCACCATCACAGCAGAAGACGGATGCTCTCTGGCGGGATTCATCTACCCCGCGAATATCCCCAGCAAACGCTGGGCTCTCTGCGTGCACGGATACCGGGGGAGCCATGACGAGATGGAGGCGGTGGCCATGCACTACTGCGAACATGGCTACAATGCGCTCGCCATCGACCTGCGCCACCATGGAGAAAGCGAAGGCGACATCGTCGGCCTCGGGTGGCTCGATAGGCGCGATGCCGTGCTGTGGTGCAAGATGCTGGTCGAACGATACGGAGACGACATAGCCATCGTCTTGCACGGCTGGTCCATGGGGGCGGCAACGGTCATGCTCGCCAGCACGGAACCCGATGTGCCCGCACAGGTGGTCGCATGCATCGAAGACTGCGGCTTCTCCTCATTCCGAACGCTTGTCGATGCGGCGATAGCCGGAATCCCCCGCCCTATCGCGAACGCCATCATAGCCGCGGTGAAGCCGTCGCTGCAAAGAACGCACGGCATCGACATCACGGCGCCGCTCGTGCGCGAGCGAATCACCCGCAGCACCATCCCCACATTCTTCCTGCATGGCGACCACGACCCGCTCATCCCCCCCGACGCCCTCGGCGAACTCGTCTCGGCATGTCCTGCGCCGAACTGCAAATCCTGGCTCGTGCCGCAGGCCGGCCACTGCCAGGCCATCATCGCCGACACGCCGCAATACTTTGCGCACGTGCTGGCTTTCGCAGACTCCGCAATGCAGGCAGCAGGGCGCTGAACCCGAAAACCATCGCGCATCCCCTTTGCGGGCTGCCATCCATGGAAATAGGCTCCGGATACACCGGAGCCTATTTCCATT
>CAUWJA010000089.1:0-6208 GCA_963558905.1 uncultured Eggerthellaceae bacterium | reverse complement strand
ATCGTGGGCGTCCCCACCGGTCTTCTTGCCGCAATCTACCTGTCCCGCTTCGCTTCTGATCGCATGCGTCGGCTGCTCATGCCGGGCGTGGAGCTTCTGGCGGGCATCCCGTCGGTCGTCTACGGCTTCTTCGCCCTGGTGGTGCTGGTGCCGTTGGTGCGCAGCATGTTCAACGTCCAGGGCATGGGCGTGCTCACGGCTTCGCTGATTCTGGGCATCATGATCCTGCCCACCATCATCACCCAGGCGAAGAACTCGCTCGATGCCGTGCCGCAGAGCTATTACGAAGGCGCGCTTGCACTGGGCGCCGACCATGAGCGCAGCGTGTTCCGCATCATGGTTCCCGCCGCCGTCTCCGGCATCATGGCCGGCGTCGTGCTGGGCGTGGGCCGTGCCATCGGCGAAACCATGGCCGTGGTCATGATCGCCGGCAACCAGGTCCAGATTCCCGGCAGCATCCTGGAGGGCGTCCGCACCCTGACCACCAACATCGTCATGGAGATGGGCTACGCTGCCGACCTGCACCGCGAGGCCCTGATCGCCACCGCCGTGGTCCTGTTCGTGTTCATCCTGCTGATCAATCTGTTGTTCGCGGCGCTGAAAGCGAGGCAGAACCATGAGTAGGAAAAGGGTTTCCTCGAGGATTCTGGGCGGCTTGGTCCGTCTGTCGGCCGTGGTCGTTGCAGCCGTCCTGCTCGTCATCGTCGGCTACATCCTGGTGATGGGCGTGCCGCACCTGTCTCCCTCCGTGTTCGCCTTTGAGTACAACTCCGACAACGTTTCGCTGTTCCCGGCGCTGGTCAACACGCTTCTGGCCTGCGCGCTCACGTTGCTCATCGCCGTGCCCCTGGGCGTGCTCGCTGCGGTCTATCTGGTGGAATACACCTCGCGCGGCAACAAGTTCGTCGTGCTGGTGCGCCTTGCCGCCGAAACGCTCGCGGGCATCCCGTCCATCGTGTACGGCTTGTTCGGCATGCTGTTCTTCGTGGTGTTCTGCGGCATGGGCCTCTCGCTTCTGTCGGGCTGCCTGACGCTTGCCATCATGGTGCTGCCCACGGTCATGCGCACCACCGAGGAAGCGCTTCTGGCCGTGCCCGACTCGTATCGCGAAGGCAGCTTCGGGTTGGGCGCGGGGCGTCTGCGCACCGTGCTCAAGGTGGTCCTGCCGCCTGCCACGCCCGGCATCCTGGGCGGCATCATCCTGTCGATCGGGCGCATCGTGGGCGAATCCGCAGCGCTCATCTACACCGCAGGCACGATGGCGAAGATCCCCGGCGGGCTGTTCGAAAGCGCACGTACGCTGTCGGTCCATATGTATGTGCTCTCATGCGAGGGCCTGCATATCAATGAGACCTATGCGACCGCGGTGGTGCTGCTGGTGATCGTTGTTCTGATCAACGCGGTGGCGAACCTGATTGCGAAGAAAGTCATGAAAGGACATATGGATGCTTGAGGCGAATTCCGCTCCGGCGAAAATAACGATAGAGGGCCTGAATCTGCATTACGGTGATTTCCATGCCCTGCACGACATCTCGATGAATATCCCGGCGAACAAGATCACAGCGTTCATCGGCCCTTCCGGCTGCGGCAAGTCAACGCTGCTGCGCACGTTGAACCGCATGAACGATTTGGTGGCAGGGTGCCGCGTGGACGGCAAGGTGGCGCTTGACGGGCAGGACATCTACGCGAAGGAAAGCGACGTCAACGAGCTTCGCCGCCGCGTGGGCATGGTGTTCCAGAAGCCCAATCCGTTCCCCATGAGCGTCTACGACAACATCGCCTTCGGTCCGCGCACCCATGGCATCCGCAAGAAGGCCCAGCTTGACGAGATCGTCGAGACCTCGCTGCGCAAGGCTGCCATCTTCGATGAGGTGAAAGACCGTCTGAACCGCAATGCGCTGTCGTTTTCCGGCGGCCAGCAGCAGCGTCTGTGCATCGCGCGCGCCCTGGCCGTGCAGCCCGAGGTTCTGCTGATGGACGAGGCCACCAGCGCTCTCGATCCCATCTCCACCGGCCGCATCGAGGACCTGGTCGAAGAGCTCAAGGGCGAATACACCGTGGTCATGGTCACGCACAACATGCAACAGGCGGTGCGCGTGTCCGACATGTGCGCGTTCTTCCTGCTCGGCGATATGGTGGAATGCGATGAGACCACCACGTTGTTCACCCATCCCGCCCAGAAGAAGACCGAAGAATACATCACCGGCCGCTTCGGCTGATGCCGGTTGCGACCGATTGCGACTTGAAGGAGTCAAGTATATGAGGACTGTTTTCGAAGAAGAGCTTTCCCAGCTCGACGCACAGCTTCTGGTGATGTGCTCGGCGATTGAGGATGCCGTCCACGGTGCTCTTGCGGCGCTTCAGTCACGCGATGCTGACGCGGCTGAGCAGATCGTGCGCGGCGATGCCGAGATCAACCGCATGGAGCGCGACATCGAAGGGCTGTGCCTGCGTATCATGCTGACGCAGCAGCCCGTCGCCCATGACCTGCGCATCGTTTCCGGCGCATTGCGCATGGTGGCGGATATGGAGCGGATTGGCGACCAAGCGGCGGATATCGCAGAGATCGGCGCATCGCTGGCCGATGAGGTCGATGCGCGCACCTTCGAGCATCTTGAGGCGATGGGCGCCCATGTCCGCGACATGCTCCATGCGGCCATCGCTTCGTTCGTCGCCCGCGATGCCGCGGCGGCGCGCGACGTCATGACGATGGATGAGCGGGTCGATACCGACTTCATCCGCCTGAAAGCGGACGTGGTCGCCGGCATCCGCAACGCCGACGATGCGCCGGAGGTGCTCGTGGATGCTCTTATGATGGCGAAGTACCTGGAACGCATCGGCGACCATGCGGAAAACATTGCGGAATGGGTAGAATATGCCGTGACTGGCCACTACAAGGGAACGGTAATTTCATGATCTACTACGTTGAGGATGATGAGCAGATTCGCAATCTGACGCTGTACACGCTGAGCCAGGCGGGCTATGCCGCCGAAGGCATGCAGAACGCGGCGGAGCTGTATGCCGCCCTCGAGCGGCAGGTTCCTGAGCTCATCTTGCTCGACGTGATGCTTCCGGGCGAAGACGGCGTATCCATCTGCACCCGGTTGAGGCGGCGCAAGGACACTGCATCCATCCCCATCATGATGCTGACGGCGAAGGACACCGAATTCGACACGGTGTGCGGGCTGGATGCGGGCGCCGATGATTATCTGGCAAAGCCTTTCGGCATGATGGAGCTTCTGTCCCGCGTGAACGCCCTGCTCCGCCGCGCGCGCTTCGCCGCGCAGGCCCCCGCAGCGGCCGATTCCGAAATCCTCGAGGTGGGGTCCATCGAGCTTGACGAGGCCGCGCATTCCATCCGGGCTGCCGGGGCCGACGTGATGCTCACGCGCAAGGAATTCGACTTGCTGGCATTCCTGATGCGCAACAAGGGGTTGGTCGTCACGCGCGACCGCCTGCTGGATGCCGTATGGGGCTATGACGTGGCAGGGGAGACCCGCACGGTCGATGCCCATGTGCAGACGCTGCGCAAGAAGCTCTCCGCCGCCGATCCGTCTGCGGCCGCTTTGGTGGAGACGGTGCGCGGTGTCGGATACCGATTGAAAGTCGAAGACTGACATCCGTCCGGATGAGACGCATCGAATTTCCCGCCGTTCGGAATCAGTCGCATTGCGAGGACCGAGGATAGCATGACCGTTCGCAAACCGCGCCTGCTGGCCAACACCATTGCGGTAGGCATGACCATTTCAACCGCCGTTGCGGTGCTGGTGTGCTGCGTTCTCCTTGCGGGTGTCATATATGTGACGCTCGACCGTCAGGCGGCTGCGGAGCTGACCCACCAGGCTGCAGTGATCGCGGAGCACGTCGACGACGGCGATTCCGAAACGACGGTTGCCGACGTCCGCGATTCCGCCTCGTTCGTGCCTTCCGGGGTGCGTGTGACCCTGATCGACCGCGACGGCACGGTCCTGTTCGACAGTTCCGGCGAAGATGTCTCCAAGATGGACAACCACTTGACGCGTCCTGAAGTCATGGAGGCGTTTGAGGACGGCGAAGGCGACGCGGGCCGCTTCTCCACGACGCTGGGGCGCGAGACCGTATACCATTCGCTTCTGCTCTCCGACGGGATGGTCCTGCGCGTCTCCCAGACGCAGGACACCGTATTCGGCGTGATGAGCGGCATGGCCGTGCCGTGCCTTGTGGTGCTCATCGGCGTCGTGCTGGCATCATCGGTTGCGGGACGCGTGCTTGCGCGCCGCATCGCATCTTCGGTCGAGAAGGTCGACCTGGACCATCCGCTGGAAAACGACGCCTACGACGAGCTGATTCCGCTGCTGTGCAGAGTCGACGAGCAGCGCAAGCGGATCGATGCCGCCGCCGCCGAGAGGCGCGCGTTCACGGCGAACGTCTCGCATGAGCTCAAGACGCCCCTCACGGTCATCTCCGGATATGCCGAGATCATGGGAAACGGGCTGGCCGCTCCCGAGGACACCGAGCGCTTCGCCAAGCTCATCCATGGCGAAGCCCAGCACATGCGCGATATGGTGAACGATCTGATCGAGCTCTCGCGCCTCGATGACCTGGGAGAATCTGCCCGCAGGACGGATCTTGGCCAAAAGGTCGACGTTGCGGCTTCGGCCCATGAGGCGGTCGATAGGGCTGCGCAGATGGCTCGGGAGCACGACGTCACGCTGAGCATCGCGGCACCTTCGCCTGCGATGGTCCGGGGCAATGCGCGCATCATGCGCGAGCTGGTGGAGAATCTGATCTCCAATGCCATCCGGTACAACACGGCAGGCGGTTCGGTGGATGT
Source organism: uncultured Eggerthellaceae bacterium (assembly GCA_963558905.1). Lineage (GTDB taxonomy): Bacteria > Actinomycetota > Coriobacteriia > Coriobacteriales > Eggerthellaceae > Slackia. The sequence continues at coordinate 1,395 of CAUWJA010000089.1, read as the reverse complement.
CAGCGTGGAAACGCGGGGCGAAAGCGACGTCGTCTTGCGTGTGGCCGATACGGGCGTGGGCATTCCGCCTGCGCTGCGCGACCGCGTGTTCGAGCGCTTCTACCGCGTCGATGAGAGCCGCAGCAAAGAGACGGGTGGAAGCGGATTGGGCCTGGCCATCGTCAAGCATGCCGCCCAGTTGCATGGTGCGGTCATCTCCATCGGCGATAACGCTCCGAAAGGCACGGTCATCACGGTTGTGTTCCCACGCGCGTGAGCCCTTGTGCTTTCGGGCTGCCGGTTCGCAGGACCGCGGCGCATGGGTGATGCGGGGTGGTAGAATATCCGGCTGGAATCGATTCGAACAGCCGAAGGAGATCGTCGCATGAGGGCTTTGTGCCGAACCGTCGAAGACACCCGAAACCTCGCTCGGTCGCTTGCCGCGCATCTGCAGGCAGGCGATGTGCTGCTGCTCGTCGGCGATCTGGGTGCGGGCAAGACCCATTTCACCCAGGGCCTGGCCAGCGGGTTGGGCATCTCGCAGTCGCCCACCAGTCCGACGTTCAATCTCATGTGCATCTATGAGGGCGGAAGGCTTCCCCTCTACCATTTCGATCTATACAGGCTCGACACGGCCGATCAGCTCGATGACATCGATTATTTCGGCGTGATCGAAGGCGATGGCGTGTCTGCCGTCGAATGGGGCGACAAATTCGAGGAAGCCGCACCCGAGGAGTGCCTGACGCTTGATTTCAGCGTGCTGCCGACGGGTGAGCGCAGAATCGATTCTGCAGCTGCGGGCCTCAGGGGCCGTGAGCTCGAGTGCGCCTTCGCGTGCGCCGCAGAGCAGACCGGCACGGCGCTCTAGCCGCTGCAACCGCTTCTTTTCGCATCGCATGAATCGCCGTCAGGTGGGGAGAACCATGGAACAACGCTACGTCCTAGCATTCGATACTGCCAATGAGACCGTTGCCGTAGGCATCGGGCGCCTTGCCGCTTCGGATGGCTCCGATTCCCCGGAAGGCCGTCCGGTCGGCATCGAATTCGTCTACGGCCGCCAGCGCGCTGCCCATCGGGCCAGCAACGCCGTTCTCGTGGAAGAGCTCGATATCGCGCTAGCTGAGGCGAAGGTGGAGAAATCCCAGATCGCCGCTGTGGTGTGCGGTCGCGGCCCGGGAAGCTTCACGGGCGTGCGCATCTGCATGGCCACCGCGAAGGGTGCGGCTTCGGCGCTGGAGGTTCCCCTGTTCGGCGTGTCGACGCTTGACGCCGTCGCGTGGGGGGCCCATGCGGCCGGTGTGCGCGGTCGGGTGGCCGTGGTGGCGGACGCCATGCGCAAAGAGGTGTACCCCGCCGTTTTCGACCTGGATGACGCCGGCGTATCCCGCCGCTCAAGCGACGCTGTGGTGAAGGCGG
>CAUWJA010000088.1:0-6334 GCA_963558905.1 uncultured Eggerthellaceae bacterium | reverse complement strand
GAATCGGCAGCCAAGGCCCCGGCGAGCAGGCCATCGGACAACGCGGACGGCCTTTACGCCGCAACCTCGTCGATGAAGAAGCGCTTGTACCAGATGAGGAACACGAGCGGCGTATAGATCTTGCGCTGGTTGGCCGCTTCGCCGCGATAGTGTGCATCAAGCAGCTCCATGAGCTTGGCAGTGTCGAAGAATTCGGCCGCCCACGGCGCCGTGAAGTACTCTTTCACGTAGTTGTACCACTTCTCCTCGCGCAGCCAGTACACCAGCGGAACGGGGAAACCCAGCTTCGGACGCGTGGCCCACTCATCGGGCAGCACCTTGTTGGCAGCATGGCGCAGAACCTGCTTGTTGCCCGCGGCGTTCACGCGGTAGCGCTCGGGGATATGCTGGGCGAATTCCATCACGCGACGGTCCAGAAACGGCACACGCAGCTCAAGCGAATGGGCCATGCACATCTTGTCGGCTTTCAGCAGGATGTCGCCGGGCAGCCACATGTTCATGTCCAGGTATTGCTTCTTGGTCAGATCGGGCTTATCGGTCACACGGGCGTAAATGGGAGCCGCAAGCTCGAAAGCGCCGTCGCCGCAACGGTATTCGGGAGCCAGCACGTCATCCACCTCGCGCTCAGGCCACACCAGCGCCTGGCCGATGAAGTAATGCTCGGGCATTTCGGCGCACTTGACCAGGAAGTTCTGCCCCTTGAAGTACGGCAGATGCAGCGCGGCCTTTCCCAACGCGCGCCGCAAACCAAGCGGAAGCTTCTTGAACTTCGCCATGGCCGGGCTGTCCTCGTACCATGCGTAGCCGCCGAAGATCTCGTCGGCACCCTCGCCGGACAGCACCACGGTAACCTGCTCAGATGCCATCTGCGCCAGGAAGTACAGCGGCACGCTGGACAGATTGGACTGCGGCTCATCCATGTGGTACTGGATGGTGGGCAGCGCCTCGAAGAACTCTTCCGGCGAGATCATCTTGCGGAAGTTCTTCACGCCCAGCTTCTCGGAAAGCTCGGCGGCGTAATTGGTCTCATTGAATTTGTTGTAGTCGAATCCCACGGAGAACGTGTTGTCGGGCATCAGGCACGCCGTGATGTAGCTGGAATCAACGCCGCCGGACAGAAACGCGCCCACCTTCACGTCGGCGATGCGATGCGCGGCCACGCTCTCATGCACCACTTCGTCCAGTTCATCAACGTATTCGTCGAATGTCTTCTCCACGGGTGAGAAATCGCAGTCCCAATAGCGGCGCACGTCCATGGCGCCGGTCGCGCAGTCGTACGTGAAGCAATGCGCGGCGGGCAGTTTGTACACGCCCTCGAAAAACGTCTCTTCCGTGGCGGAATACTGCAGCGTCAGGTACGGACGCAGCACCTCTTTGTTGACGGCCTTCTTGAAGCCGGGATGGGCCAAGAAGCTCTTGATCTCACTGCCGAACAGCATGCCCGAGCCGTCGGCCAGCTTGTGGTAGTAGAAAGGCTTGATGCCGAAGATATCGCGCGCGCCGAACAGGCAGTTGCGCTTCTTGTCCCAGATCACGAACGCATACATGCCGCGCAGACGCTCGACCACCGATTCGCCCCACAACTCGTAGCCATGCAGCAGCGACTCGGTGTCCGTGCCCGAATGAAACACGTAACCGGCCGCCTCGAGCTCGGCGCGCAGTTCGCGGAAGTTGTAGATCTCGCCGTTGAACGTGATGGCCACGCTGCCGTCATCGTTGGACATGGGCTGCGCGCCCGCCTCGGTCAGATCGAGAATGGACAGACGGCGAAAGCCCAGCGCCACACCGTCACCCAGGAACTGCCCGCCCATATCGGGGCCACGATGCACGATGCGGTCCATCATGGCCTCCAGCACGGCGCCTTTGTTTTCAATCTCTCCGGTAAATCCGACGAATCCGCACATGCGATCCGTTTCCTTTCTGTCTCGGTCTTCCGCAGCGCGCCGGCGCATGCGGCAATACATCCCACCGCGCCTCCAGACGCAGGCGGACAGCCCTTAGCGGTACTTCTCGCTGTGGGCGAACTTGTCGAAATAACGGCGCATGTGCACCTTCACATACAGCCAGCGCAACGGGTTGAAGCGCAGGTCGGGCTTGTATTCGAACGGCACGGACTCCCGCCCTTCGGCAGCCAGCCGACGCGCACGCGCCACGAATTCGGGGTCTTCCACGTAGTCGTAAACCACCTGAGCAGGCACCGAGTGGTAGAAGTGCTCGTTGGTGTTCATCACGCATTCGCCCAGGTCACGATGGTTGATGCGGTCCTCAACCACATAGCGGGCGATATTGTTGCCGGATCCGGTCACGTAGTAGTTCGACCTACCCTGGCGCAGATTGATCTCGAACACCTTGTAGGAGCCGTCGCGGGGGTCGTACTTGATGTCGAAGTTCGAGAAGCCGGTATAGCCGATTTCTTCCAGCCATGCCTTGATGGCGGTCTGCAGCTGCTCGTTGGGCTCTGTGATGATGGCGCACGGATTGCCCAGCGCGGTGGCGGTATGCTCCTCGAGGCCGACGCGGCCGAAGCACATCATCTTCACCTTGTTGTTGCGGTCGGAATATCCGGTAAGCACACGCATGCCGGAATCCGCGCCGGGAATCATGTCCTGCAGCAGAATCTGATCATCGTAGCCTGCGCCGAATATGAGCGACAAGATATCGGCCGCCTCCTGTGGATCGGCTGCGGTATAGACCTTCTTCATGCCCTCGAACGGGTGCTCCCAATAGGTCTCGCTCATTGAAGGTTTGACGATGATGGGATAGGCGAAGCCGAGCACATCTTCAGTCAGAGCCGAAGCGGGCAGCGGCGCATCCGCATAGAACGTCTTGGGGTACGGGATGCCGTAGCGCTCGCACATCCGGTAGAAGCTGGCCTTCGACACCAGCTTGTCGCGCAGTTCGGCGTCGATGTAGAGCGTGGTGCAGTTCTCACGCAAGCGATCCTGGATTTCCATCAGCAACGCCGCATAGCCGTCGGTGCAACCCCAGATCAGACAGGCGGTATCGGCATGTTCGGCGGCGAAGGCGTTGACGGTTTCCGTCAGCACATCGGAATCGCTGAGATCGGGATCATAGGTGCAGTGCACGATCTTGCTGTATTTCGTATCGCCCGCAGCGAATCGCCCGAACACGTAGCTCTCCTTGCCGTACGCCTCATGGATGGCGCGGGCAACGGAATAGCAGTTCTGGTCTCCGCCGATAAGGACAGGGATGAAGTCTTTCGTTGTCTGACCTGCGGTTTCTGGCATGTCAATGACTCCTCGGGAATCGTATGGCACAACGCAGCCGGCAATCCTCGGCCGGCAAATGCACAGCCCGCTATTATACCAGCCGCACTTTGTGCGCATATTCGCCCCGCATGCTCTCCATCTCTTCATCACCGGCCAACACCGGTGACTGCGCGGAGGGCATTACAGAAAACCGAGACTCCTCATCAGCAGAACGGATGCGATGAGGACGGCGGCGGTCACCACCGTGTACAGCGCATTCCATTTGTGGCTCACTTCCATAGGGGAAGCGTCCACCATGCCGGCGACGGCGATCACATTCGCCGAGGCGGGGCATATCGTATTGCCGAGCGCCCAGCTCATCGACAGGACAAGCGCAAGGTACGGTGCCGAGATGCCGCACAGCGCAGGATCGATGGCACCGCCGATGACGGCTGTCGCGACGATGGGATGGACCCCGACCGCACATGTGAGCAAGACGACCGCGACGATGGCCACCGTCAACAGCAGCACGCTTTGCCCGGTAGTGAGCATGAGCACCTGCGCGACCATATCTCCAAGCCCCGAATAGCCGATGCTGTGGGCGAGCATGCCTGCACCGGTGAACAGCACGATCTGATTCTTCGTGTTGGGAAGCTTTTTCTGGAAATACGTGTTTTTGAATTCTGCGCCATACGTCGAGACCCGCTTTATGAACAGCATCCAGATCGCCGGCCATATCAATGAGGCCATGGCGACAACGATGATGGCGGATAAACCGAATGCCTGGGAAACCACGGTGATGAACACCACGAGGAGCACGGAGAACACGACGAGTTCGAGCATCTTCGCCTTATCCATGGGCGTCGACGCCGCATCGGCGGCTTCGGCGGTCGCGCAGGCAACCGGCCCAACCGACCCTTTCCTGTAGGTCACCACCGTCATCAGCACGCCGACGACCTCGGCGATGAGCGCGCAGAGAATCGCACACGGGGCGAAGCTCACCCAGTCCGCACTGGTCACGGAAACCACGAGCGCGATAGTCGCCGACGTGGGAGCCCAGACCATGCACGTGACGAATCCCCGCGACAGCGCCGTGCCCAACAGCTTCTTGTTTCCAGCCAACCTGCTTTCGCGCGAAATCTCATAGGTCAGGGGAACAGCGGCGATGCTGATCAGCGAACCGACGATGGCCGCCATGCCGCTTACAAGCGAGTAATACTTGCCTTCGGAATTGGCATGGCGCGCGAACAAGCCTCTCAGCGACTCGTTGTAACCGCCATGCTGGACCGGTATGCCGATCAGCGGGATGAGAATGAACATGACGATCAGGTCCGCATTCTTCCGAAGGGCGGTCACCCATTCGTCGATAGGGGCCTGGGAGAAAACCAGCAAGCCCATGCTGATGACGATCAGAATGATTCCGATGGTCCGCGAAGCCCCCGTCGAAACGAATACGCTCATCACAAGCACTATGCCCATGAGGACCGTGTTCACATCATCAAGAAAAGGAATGTGCAGAAAAACATTCACCACATAGCTTGCGGCGAAGATCAGCGTGAGCACGCTGCGCACAGTGCGTATCGATGTCGATTCCTTCATCAGACCCCTCAGAAACAACGATCGGAAAACCATGGGCGCAGGAAGAAGCCTCCTGCGCCCATCGAAACACATGAAACCGGATTGCGCGCCGAACGATCAGCTATGGACCGGGGTGCCATCCTTGCGGTAATAGCGCTTCATCAGGAAGATTGCAACAAGAATCGAGAGGACATCCGCGGCGATGATGAAGAACGCCAGGGACGTTGCGCTTCCCGTTGCGCCGATGATGGCGGTTGCAATGGCCGGAGCCATGCCGCCGAAGACGGCTGCGGCAAGGTTGTAGGCAAGGCCGACGCCGCTGTTACGCGACTCGGTGGGATAGACCTCGGATGCGGCGGTTGCCACAGCAACGGCATTGAGGGACTGGAACGGCAGCAAGCATGCCAGCGCGCAGATCATGATCATGATGGCATTGCCGTTGACGACGGCCCAGAAGACCGGATAGGCCAAAACGATGAAGCCGAGGCATGCGATGATGACGGACCTTCTGCGACCGAACTTGTCCGCAAACATGCCGGCAAACGGGCACAGAATCAGATACACGGCAACAACGGCGGTGTTGACGATGAAACCGTCCAGCATGGATCCGCCGACGAATTCCTTGATGTACGTGGGAAGATACGTCACCAGGAGGTAGTAGGAAACGCTGGTGCCGGCGAGCAGGCCGATGTTGGTGACCATTGCGACCCAGTGCTGCTTGAACAGAGCCTTGACCGGAGTATGGTCTTCTTCCTGAGAGGCCTTGCGCTGCTTCATCTTCTCGAACTCGGGAGATTCGGGAACGCTCTTACGCAGATACACGCCATAGAACGCAACCAGGATGCCGATGATGAACGGGATGCGCCAACCCCAAGCATACAGGATGTCCTGCGGGAAGACCATGGTGCAGATCAGACCCGTGATGGAGCCCAGAAGCATGCCGACGCCGACGCTGAACGGCTGCCAGCTGACCAGGAAGGAAGTGTTCTTGCCGTTGTTGAATTCGGAGATGAACGTCAGAGCGCTGCCGAACTCACCGCCGGTAGCCAAACCCTGCAGCAGGCGAAGAACCACGAGCAGGATAGGCGCCAAGATGCCGACCTGGGCATACGTGGGCAGCAAGCCCATCAGCATGGTGCAGATGCCTATCGCCATGATCGTAGCGGTGAGCGACTTGACGCGGCCATGCTTGTCAGCATATGCGCCGAAGATGAGACCGCCGATAGGACGCACGATGAAGCCGATGCCGAACACCATGAAGCTCATCAGAAGCCCGACGACGGGATCGTCAGATGTGAAAAACTCTGCGGAAATGATCACGGCGAAATAGCCGTACAAACCGTAGTCATACCACTCTAAAACATTGCCCATGCAGCCGGAAAGAATCGACTTGAAAAGCGATGCTTTCTTCTGGGCAGGTTGTACTTCAGTACCCATTTATAATCCCCTTTCGTGAAACAATCACCCGCTCCAAGCCTTCCCTTGCCTCCTTTCTTCCCGATCAGGCATGGAACGTATTTGAATCTGCACGGATTCCGAAATCTCAC
>CAUWJA010000087.1:0-6337 GCA_963558905.1 uncultured Eggerthellaceae bacterium | reverse complement strand
GCTTCGCGCCTCTGCAGGATCTTGGAGGACCATATGATTCGCATCTACAACAGCCAGCTGCGCGAAAAGCGCGAATTCACGCCCATTGAGGAAGGAAAGGTCCGCATGTATGTATGCGGTCCCACGGTGTACGATCAGATCCATATCGGCAACGCCCGCACGTTCCTGTCTTTCGATGTCATCCGCCGTTGGCTGATCGCAAGCGGCTACGAGGTCACGTTCGCGCAGAACCTCACCGATGTCGATGACAAGATCATCAACCGCGCCAATGAGCAGGGCCGTACCGCCGATGAAGTGGCCCGTGAGTTCTCTGACGCCTTCATAGAGCAGATGCATCGCTTCAACATCATGGATCCGGATATCCGTCCGCGTGCCACACAGGAGATCGGCCCCATGATCGGCATGATCAAAAGCCTCATCGAGCAGGGCCATGCCTATGCGGCCGACAACGGCGACGTGTATTTCGCCGTCCGCAGCGATGAGCACTACGGTCAGGTTTCCGGCCGTAAGATCGACGACCTCATGGTCGGCGCGCGCATCGAGGAGAATGAAGACAAGCGCGATCCTTTGGACTTCGCGCTGTGGAAGGCTGCAAAGCCCAGCGAACCCAGCTGGCCGTCTCCGTGGGGCCAGGGCCGTCCCGGTTGGCACACGGAATGCGCGGCCATGGTCCATCGCTACCTGGGCACCCCCATCGATATCCACGGCGGCGGCGGGGACCTGGCCTTCCCGCATCACGAGAACGAATGCGCGCAGGCCACCTGCGCCTGGCATGTGCCGTTCGTGAACACCTGGATGCATGCCGGCATGCTGCGCGTCGACGGTGAGAAGATGAGCAAGTCGCTGGGCAACTTCTACACGTTGAAGGAAGTGCTCGACGAGCATTCGCCCGATGCTTTGCGCCTGCTCATGCTGCAGACGCATTACCGTTCCCCTCTGGACTTCAGCTATTCGCGCCTCGAGGGTGCCGAGAACTCGCTGGCCCGCATCGCCACTGCGGTCGAAAACCTGCGCTGGGCGGCCAACCATGCGGAAGGCGAAGCCGACGAGGCTGCGGCGCAGAAGCTCATCGCGGCCACCGAAGCCGCCAGCGCCGAGTACGAAGCCCAGATGAACGATGACTTCAACACGGCCGGCGCCCTGGCCGCGTATTTCAATCTGGTCACGGAGGCCAACACCTACCTTGAGCAGGTGGGCACCGCTGTCAGCGAGGAAGCGGCCATCGTGTGCGCCGCCTCCATCATGGGCGCATTCGCCATTTTGGGCATCAAGGTGCCCGTACGCAAGGGCATCGATCTGCCTGTCGAGTTGGTGGGGTTGGCTGCCGAACTGGTGGGCTATGAGGGCGACGATGTGGCCGACGCCGCCGAGGCTCTGCTGGCCGCCCGCGCCGAGGCCCGCGCTGCCAAGGATTGGGGCCGCGCCGATGCCATCCGTGACCGCCTGAAGGATATGGGCCTTATGGTGGAAGACACGAATGCGGGTGCACGCATCAAGCACGCATAACGGATAAGCGGGGTGATTGCGACGGCGAAGAAGAACCGCATCGCATATTCCATGATGGAGGGCATCGCGGGCTCGCAGGACCGTGATGCCGTAGAGGCAGAATTCGCTGAACGGGCACGACGTCGTGCCCGTTTCGCTGCCGAACGCGCCGCCCTTGAAGAGGAGGCCGATGCGCTGGGGGATGAACGCCGGTATCCCCGTGCGGTTCAGACCAAGGCCGAGAGGGCTGCAACCGAGAAGGCCCGCCGGCCCCGTCTGCTGTTCCCTACGCTCAAGGGCTACAAGGCCTCCGACGTGCCGCACGATGTTCTGGTGGGCATCGTGGTGGCCGCCCTTTCGCTTCCCATTTCGATGGGCTATGCCCAGATTGCCGGCATGCCTCCCGTTTACGGTCTGTATGGCGCCATCATCCCGTTCGTCGTGTTCGCGGCGTTCTCCACGTCCAGGCAGCTCGTTTTCGGCGTCGATGCGGCACCTGCGGCGCTGGTCGCGTCAGCCGTGGTGGGCGCCGGCCTTGTGGTGGGCAGCGAAGACGGCATGCGCATCGTGCCGTGGATGACGCTGTTCACGGCAGGCTTCCTCATCCTGTTCTGGGCGGTTCGCGCCGGTAAATTCGTCAATTACATATCCGCACCCGTGATGGGCGGGTTCGTGTCCGGTATTGCGGTGTCGGTCATTTTCAGCCAGCTGCCCAAGCTCATGGGCGGACAGCCTACCGGCGGGGAGATGACCGAACATGTGATCGGGCTTGCCGAGACCATCGCTGCAGGCCCCAATCTCGTTTCGTTCGCCCTGGGCGTTGCCACCATCGCCATCATCCTGCTCTCGAAACGATTCATCCCGAAAGTGCCCATGCCCATCTTCGTCATGCTGGCGGCCGGCGCGTTCACGTACTTCGGGCTGCTGGATGGCACGGGCGTGGCGCTTCTGGGCGCGGTCGAGCCCGGGATTCCCATGCCGCACTTCCCTGAATTGCCCGATCCGGCAACCCTGCTCAAGGCGCTTACCGGCAGTTTCACCATAGCGCTCATCGTGGCGGCGGAGAGCCTGCTCATCGATAACACGTTTTCCATGAAGGGAGGCTACCGCATCGACGATAACCGCGAGCTTCTGGCGTTCGGCCTGTCGAATGTTGCGTCGTTTTCCATGGGGTCGGTTCCGGTGTCCGGCAGTGCGAGCCGCACGGCCGTATCCGAGCAGTTCGGCGGCCGCACGCAGCTGTCCAGCATCATAGCGGCCCTTCTGATCGCCGCCGTGCTGCTGTGGGGCACCGGATTTCTGGAATACCTGCCCGTGCCGGTCATGACGGGCATCGTGGTGTGCGCGCTGTGGGGTGTGGTCGAGGTGCAATTCGCGCGCCGTCTGTTCACGGCGCAGCGTTCTGAATTCTGGATCTTCGCTGTGGCATTCTGCGGCGTGCTCCTGTTCGGCCCCATCCAGGGCGTGCTCGTGGGGTTGGGTCTGTCGTTTGTGGCCATCCTCTTGCGCACCATGGATCCCTATCGGGCTTACATGGGCGTGGTGCCGGGCAAGGTAGGGCTTTACGACCTGGCCCGCACGCCGGATGCCCGTCCGTTGCCGTTCACGGTGGTCTACCGGTTCAGCGGCAACATGTTCTTCGCGAACGCCCGCACCGCTGCCGATGATATCGAGCACGCAGTGAACGATTCGACGCGTGTGGTGGTGCTGGATGTCGTGGGCATGAACAACTGCGACATAACGGCGGCTGACCGCCTGACCTCGCTTTTGGGAGAGCTGGCGCGCCGCGGCGTGCGGCTGTACCTGGTGGGCCTTGCCGGTCGTGTGGAAGATCAGCTGCGTTCGTACGGCGTGCCGGATCTGCGGGCTGAGGGCATTGTGCAGAACACGGTTGCCGAAGCGCTTCATGATGCCTATGAGCGCGGATACGCCTCGCACGATGCGTCGTCGCGTGTGGGAAGCGCAGATCCCGCCCATCCGGACGCCGATGGCGGCGGCCGGCCGGAGGAAGGGGCCGCCGATGGAGCCCGGGCCGATGGAGTTTCAGCCGATGGGCCATCCGTCCGCTGCCCCGTTCTGCCTTCGTCCCGTTGAGCCTGTGGCGGGCGGCCTGTGGCGGTTTGGCGCTGGGCTGTTCGATTCGGCGCTATGTGCGTATAATCTGTCAGACATGCAATGAGAAGGGAATACCGTGGCAGATTACATCGAGGGAAAGCGTCCTGTCATAGAAGCGCTGCGCGCACAGGTTCCGCTGACGTGCGTGCTTTTGGCGGACAATGTCAAGCGCGACGGCCAGATAGAGGACATCCTGCGCAAGGCTCGCCAGTTCGACGTGCCGGTGAAGACCGTGCGCCGTCGCGATCTTGATGAGAAAAGCGAGCGCGGCAGCCATCAGGGCGTTATGGCCCGCACGAAACCGTATCCGTATGCGAGCCTGGAAGGCATCATCGCCGATGCCGAAGCCCGTGCGGCCGAAAACGGCGGCCAGGCGCTCGTGGTCGTGCTCGACCATATCACCGATGCCGGCAATCTGGGCGCCATCGCCCGTTCCGCCGAAATCGTGGGCGCAAGCGGCATCATCATTCCGAACAAGCGATCAGCCCAGGTCAACGCTGCAACGTACAAGAGCTCTGCCGGAGCCATCAACCATATCAAGTGCGCCCAGGTCTCCAATCTGGGGCAGGCCATGAAGAAGCTCAAGGAGGCCGGATTCTGGGTTGCGGGTGCCAGCGAGCACGCGTCCCAGACCATCTGGCAGACCCCTCTGGCAGGCAAGCTCGTGCTGGTCATGGGCAGCGAGGGCGAGGGCCTTGCGCGCCTCACCCAGGAGCAGTGCGACTTTTTGACCAAGCTTCCCCAGGCCGGCAAGGTTGGCTCGCTCAATGTGGCGCAGGCTGCAACCGCCATCATGTACGAGTGGATGAGGCAGTGCGCGATCAATGGCTAAACGTCGGAAATTGCTGATAGTCGATGGGTACAACGTGCTGCGCAGCGGCTCGCGGTATCGGCATCTGCGCGATGCTTCGCCCAATCCCGATTATGCGGACGATGCCTTCAATCGTGCACGCGAGGCGCTGATCAACGACACCGTGGCCTATGCCGGGCGCGATTTCGACGCCATCATCGTGTTCGACGGCGGGCAGAATGCGCTGTCCACCGGTCAGGTCGAACGGGTGGCGGGCGTGCGCATCATGTTCTCTTCGGCGGGCACTTCGGCCGACAAGGTCATTGAGAAGCTGGCATGGGAGGCTCGTGAGCGCGGCGTGGAAACGCTTGTGGTCACCAGCGATGCCACCATCCAGAACACCGTGTTCGGCGGCGGGGTTGACCGCATGAGCGCCAACGGGTTCTCGTTCGCTGTGGAAACCAGCGAGCATGAGTACGAGATGGATAATTCACCCAAGGCAGCGGTGAAGAACACGCTGGCTGACAGGCTCGATCCTGCAATGCGCGCCAAGCTTGCCGCGCTGCGCGACGCTGACCGTCGACGATGACGCCCATCTGGAACAGCGCCGCGCCCGGCGGGAGGGCGGTGGCGTGTTCCGATGATGGGTGGTCGGAAGGATTCGGCGGTCGCGGGCGGCCGCTTCGGCGGGGCGCCACGGTCGGCGTCCATGATGCGGAAAGCAGGAGACGATGAAGATTGAAATCATTGCCGTGGGCAAGTTGAAAGAGAAGTTCTGGGCGGAGGCGTGCGCTGAATACCTCAAGCGCCTCAAGGGCTATGCCAAGGTGGAAATCCATGAGGTACCCGATTTCGACCCCAACCGCTGCGGTGGGGAGGAGGGTGCTCGCAAGGCCGAAGGCAAGGCCATCCTGGAGGCGCTGCCCGAGCGTTCGCACGTGATCCTGCTCGATGTGGCCGGCAAGCAGCTTTCAAGCGAAGACATTGCCGCGCGCATGGATGCGCTGATGCTTTCGGGCATCAGCGAAATCACGTTCGTCGTGGGCGGCAGCGGCGGTGTGAGCCGCAGCGTGCACGAGTTCTCCGATGAGCAGCTTTCGTTCGGCAAGATCACGCTGCCACACAACCTGGCACGCGTGGTGCTGCTCGAGCAGATCTACCGCGCTTTCAAAATCAGCCGCGGCGAGCCGTACCACAAGTAGGCGGGGGTTTCGCGCGAAGCCGGGAAGAAGCGCCCGGTAGAGGCTCGACCCCGTTGATGCGGCTCGGGCGGCCGGCAGCAATGTACGGGTATCGTCCGTTTTTGGTCAAATCGGGTGACTTGTGTGTACCCTGGCAGAGGGCGATTCTCGATGCAGGAATACGTGACCTGGGGAAATATGATGCGCAGCCTAAGCCTTCTCGCCCAAATGGTCAAACCAACCGACTTGTGTGTACACACAAGTCGGTTGGTTTGACCAGAAACGGGATTTTCCCGTACACGCTGCTTGCCGGTCTGTGCGATTCCGGATCCGTCGGGTTCCCGGCCGCGATAGCGGCGTAGATTGGCAAAACGATCGGAATTCCGGCTTCTGCCCACCCATGGTTCAGCTTCGAAGCGCCTCTGAGACGATTGCCGCCATGAGCCGTGCGTGCGCATCGGCACCGTTGAGGCATTCAATGCGTGAAAAAGATGAACATCCTGCGGTTCCGGCGTCTTCGCAGGCCCGTACGAATGCGGGTTCGATTTCGAAATCGATGTCGTAGATGGTTTCCAGGCAGTCGAGCGAGAACCCGGGGCACGCGAACAGCACATGCCCGCCTTCCTGCGCCACGGTTTTCAGGATTTCCGGCGTGAACGGGGATACCCATGCGCGGGCGTCTTCGAAGCGGGACTGGAATCCAAGATGCCCCGCGGGTTTGGCGGAGCTGCTTGCGGCGGCATCTTCGTCATCTGCATCGCGGACG